>JACPEI010000014.1 GCA_016183575.1 Nitrosomonadales bacterium
CTCCGGGCCGGGGCTGACCAATGCCGTGACCGGCATCGCGACCGCTTACATGGATTCCACGCCGATGGTCGTCATCAGCGGCCAGGTTCCGACCGGCGCGATCGGCGAGGATGCCTTTCAGGAAGTCGATGCGGTGGGCATTACCCGACCATGCGTGAAGCACAATTTCCTGGTCAAGGACGTGAAGGACATCGCCTCGACCATCAAGAAAGCGTTTTACCTTGCCAAGTCGGGCCGGCCCGGCCCGGTATTGGTGGACATCCCCAAGGATGTCTCCAACCATAGAACCACTTTTGAATACCCGGCCAGCGTAACGATCCGCTCCTATCATCCGGCAGGCAAGGGCGACAGCGGGCAGATCAAACGCGCAGCGCAGATGCTGCTGGAAGCGAAGCGGCCGATGATCTATGCAGGCGGTGGCGTGGTGCTGTCCGATGCATCCGCGCAGTTGACAGATCTGGTGCGTTTGCTGGATTTTCCTTGCACCAATACGCTGATGGGCCTGGGCGGTTTCCCGGCCAGCGACAGGCACTTTGTCGGCATGCTGGGGATGCATGGCACCTATGAGGCGAACATGGCAATGCAGCATTGCGATGTGCTGCTGGCGGTCGGTGCGCGCTTCGACGACCGCGTGATCGGCAACGTCGAACACTTCGCCGAAGTGCCGCGCAAGATCATCCACATCGATATCGACCCCTCCTCGATTGCCAAGCGCGTCAAGGTGGATCTGCCCATCGTCGGCGACGTGAAACTGGTGCTGAATGAACTGCTGGAAGTGCTGCGCGGCGGCAGGCAGATGCCCAACACAGCGGATATGTCTGCATGGTGGAAGCAGGTGAACGAATGGCGCGCCATAGGCGGCGGGCTGCGTTACAAGAATTCTGACAAGATCATCAAGCCGCAATTCGTGATCGAGAAGCTGCATGAAATCACCGGCGGCGATGCGTTCATCGCGACCGATGTCGGCCAGCATCAGATGTGGGCCGCGCAGTATTACAAGTTCGACAAGCCGCGCCGCTGGATCACTTCCGGCGGCTTGGGCACGATGGGCTTCGGCCTGCCGGCGGCGATGGGCGTGCAGATGGTCAATCGCGGCGCAACGGTCGCCTGCGTGACGGGCGAGGGCATCAAGATTATCGCGCTCAACAACGGCTATCTGGGCATGGTGCGGCAGTGGCAGGAGTTTTTCCATGGCAACCGTTATTCCGAGACTTATATGAACGCGCTGCCGGATTTCGTCAAACTGGCCGAGGCCTACGGGCATGTCGGCATGCGCATCGAAAAACCCGCGGATGTCGAACCGGCGTTGAAGGAGGCATTCGCGCGCAAGAATGATCTGGTGTTCATGGACTTCAGGACCGACCCGACGGAAAACGTATTCCCGATGGTTCCCGGCGGCAGGGGTTTGTCGGAGATCATTTTGGCGGAGGAACTGTAATGCGGCATATTATTTCCCTGTTGATGGAAAATGAGGCGGGCGCATTGTCGCGGGTGGCTGGATTGTTCTCGGCGCGCGGCTACAATATCGAATCCTTGTCGGTCGCACCGACCGAAGATCCGACCCTGTCGCGCATGACTATCGTCACCAGTGGCTCGGATGCGATCATCGAACAAATCAACAAGCAGCTCAACAAACTGGTGGATGTCGCGGCGCTGATCGACTTGAGCGAGGGCGAACATCTCGAACGCGAATTGATGCTGGTCAAGGTGCGCGCCGAAGGCGATGCACGCGATGAATTGAAGCGCGTGGCGGATACTTTTCACGGGCGCATCATTGATGTGACCGATTACATCTACACCATCGAACTGACCGGCTCATGTGCCGAGTTGGACAGCTTCCTGGAAGCAATCGGCCGTGACATGATTCTGGAAACGGTGCGTACCGGGGCTTCCGGCATCGGGTGCGGCGACCGGATTTTGAAACTTTAAAGGCAGACGCAAGACGTAAGTTGTTAGTTAAAGCAAAAGACCGCGTAGCGGACAACATCAACTTACGTCTTCAAACTTACGACTTACAACTATTTTTTACAAAGAGGACGACATGAAAGTTTATTACGACAAAGACGCAGACCTATCCCTGATCAAGGGCCGGCAAGTAACCATCATCGGCTACGGCTCGCAAGGCCACGCCCATGCCCAGAACCTGAAGGAATCCGGCGTCAACGTGACCGTGGCGCTACGCAAGGGCGGCGCATCCTGGGCCAAGGCTGAGGCCGCCGGCCATAAGGTTGCCGAGATCGCCGACGCAGTGAAGGGCGCCGACGTGGTGATGATGCTGTTGCCGGACGAGACCATGCCGGAGGTATATCACGCCGACGTGGAAAAGAACCTGAAGTCCGGCGCCGCGCTGGCGTTTGCTCATGGTTTCAATATCCACTACAACCAGATTGTGCCTCCAGCCGATGTGGATGTGATCATGATCGCGCCGAAAGGCCCAGGACATACCGTGCGTTCCGAATACCTCAAGGGCGGCGGCGTGCCGCGGCACCAAGGGCGGCGTGATCGAGACCAACTTCCGCGAAGAAACCGAAACCGACCTGTTTGGCGAACAGGCCGTGTTGTGCGGCGGCGCGGTGGAACTGGTCAAGGCCGGTTTCGAGACGCTGACCGAAGCGGGTTACGCTCCGGAAATGGCCTACTTCGAATGCCTGCACGAGTTGAAGTTGATCGTCGACCTGATGTACGAAGGCGGTATCGCGAACATGAACTATTCAATTTCCAACAACGCGGAATACGGCGAATACGTGACCGGCCAGCGCGTCATCGCCGATCAGGCGCGCGCCGCGATGAAGGAATGCCTGAAGAATATCCAGAACGGTTCCTACGCCAAGCAGTTCATCCTGGAAGGCCGCACCAACTACCCTGAAATGACTGCGCGCCGCCGTTTGAACGCCGAGCATCCGATTGAGGTAGTGGGCGGCAAGTTGCGCGCGATGATGCCGTGGATCGGCAAGAACAAGCTGGTCGATCAATCCAAGAACTAGGAAGCGGGAAGTGGAGAGTAGTGAGTGGGAAGTAGGGGGTTCGACTTTTCACTCACTGCTCTTTAATCCTTCGCCGCACTTCTCCCACTCCCTACTTCCTACTCACTACTCCCAATGAATAATTACCCCCACCCCATCATCGCCCGCGAGGGCTGGCCGTTCCTGATCGGCTCCATCGCCATTGCGCTGGTGCTATCCGCGTATGTCGGCGGCATTATTGAGCTGCTGTCCTGGATCGTCGTGCTGTTCGTGGTGCAGTTTTTCCGCGATCCGCCGCGCGAAATTCCGCAGGATGCCGGCGCGGTGCTGTCGCCGGCCGACGGGCGAGTCATCAAGGTCGAGCGCACGCAGGATCCCTACGGGCAACGCGAGGCGATCCTGATCAGCGTGTTCATGAACGTGTTCAACGTGCATTCCAACCGCAGCCCGGTGGACGGTATCGTGGAAAAGGTGCAGTATTTTCCCGGCAAGTTCGTGAACGCCGATCTCGACAAGGCCTCCGCGGAAAACGAGCGCAATGCGGTGGTGCTGAAGACCACAGACGGACAGACTGTGACCTTTGTCCAGGTGGCTGGCCTGATCGCGCGGCGCATCCTGTGCTATGTCAAGGCCGGCGATACGCTGGCGCGCGGCCAGCGCTACGGCTTTATCCGTTTCGGTTCGCGCGTGGATGTTTATCTGCCGCTGGACGCCGGCGTGAAAGTCAGCATCGGCGACAAGGTGTCGGCGACTACTACTATTCTGGCAGTGTTGGCCTAAAAGGGATACCCTAGGCGCATGGACGAATTCGATACCCGCAAGCCGATGAACCTGCGCAGGCGCGGCATTTACCTGCTGCCCAATCTGTTTACGACCGGCGCGCTGTTCGCCGGTTTCTACGCGATCGTGCAGGCGATGAATTTCCGCTTCGAATTTGCGGCAGTGGCGATTTTCATCGCGATGGTGCTGGACGGGCTGGATGGTCGCGTGGCGCGGCTGACGCACACGCAGAGCGAATTCGGCGCCGAATACGACAGTCTGTCCGACATGGTTTCGTTCGGTGTCGCGCCGGCGCTGGTGATGTACGAATGGGCATTGAAAGGGCTGGGCAAGTGGGGCTGGTTCGCCGCGTTCATTTACTGTGCCGCCACCGCGTTGCGCCTGGCGCGCTTCAATACCAACATCGATGTGGTCGACAAGCGCTATTTCCAGGGTTTGCCCAGCCCGGCCGCCGCCGCCTTGGTGGCGGGTTTTGTCTGGGTGATGCTGGATTACGGTTTCAAGGGCGGTGAACTGCGCTGGTATGCGGCGGCGCTGACGGTATTCGCCGGGTTGAGCATGGTCAGCAACCTGCCGTTCTACAGCTTCAAAGACCTGAACATGCGCAAGAGCGTGCCATTTCTGATGATTTTCCTGATCGCGCTGTTCTTCATCCTGATTTCCAGTTACCCGCCCGGCGTATTGTTTGCGTTGTTCCTGGGCTATGCCTTGTCCGGCTATGTGCTGTGGCTGTTGCGCCTGCGCAAAAAACAACAGCCCCTTGCTTGAGACCCCCTTGCTTGAGACAACGAAACTGGTAATATTCGCCCCATGCATTTCTCCACGCTTATCGCAATACTTCACTCCACGTTCAGCCTGCTGGCCGCGCTGCTGCTGCGCGGCGCGCGCTAACCCTATCCCCACAATTTGAAGCAATATGCGCGACAACCTTAAGCGGTTGCGCAGGTTTAACCTATTTTCATTGGAGTTTTTATCATGCCAAATAAAATGCCGAATAAAATGACTGACAAATTGATTATTTTCGACACCACCTTGCGCGATGGCGAGCAGAGTCCCGGCGCGGCGATGACCAGGGAGAAGAAGGTTCGCATTGCGCGCCAGCTGGAAAAACTCGGCGTGGACGTGATCGAGGCGGGTTTTGCCGCGGCCAGCCCCGGCGATTTTGAGGCGGTGAAGGCGGTGGCAGAAACCGTGAAAAACTCTACGGTATGCTCGCTGGCGCGCGCCGGCGAGAACGATGTGCGCCGCGCCGGCGAGGCGATCAAGCCGGCCAAGTCGGGGCGCATCCACACCTTCATCGCCACCAGCCCGATCCATATGCAGCACAAGCTGCGCATGAGCGAGGATCAGGTGGTCGAGCGCGCGGTCAGCGCGGTGAAGTGGGCGCTGGAATACACCGACGATGTGGAATTTTCCGCCGAGGATGCGGTGCGTTCGGAGATGGATTTCCTGGTGCGCGTGTTCGACGCGGTGATCCGGGCCGGCGCCAAGACGCTGAACGTACCGGACACGGTGGGCTATTCCATCCCCGCCGCATGGGGTGAGCGCATCCGGCAATTGATCGAACGCGTGCCGAATTCGAACAAGGTGGTCTGGTCCACGCATTGCCACAACGATCTGGGGCTGGCGGTGGCGAACTCCCTGTCTGCGGTGATGAACGGCGCGCGCCAGGTCGAGTGCACCATCAACGGCTTGGGCGAACGCGCCGGCAATGCTGCGCTGGAGGAAGTCGTGATGGCGGTCAGGACGCGCCGCGATATATTCAACCTCGACACGCGCATCGACACCACGCAGATCGTACCGACTTCAAAACTGGTTTCCAGCATCACCGGCTATCCGGTGCAGCCGAACAAGGCGATCGTCGGCGCAAACGCGTTCGCGCATGAATCCGGCATTCACCAGGACGGCGTGCTCAAGCACCGCGAAACCTACGAAATCATGCGCGCCGAAGATGTGGGCTGGAATGCCAACAAGCTAACCCTGGGCAAGCTCTCCGGGCGCAATGCGTTGCGCCAGCGTTTTACCGCGCTGAATATCGAGTTTGCTTCGGAAGAGGCGTTCAATGCCGCGTTTCAGCGCTTCAAGGAACTGGCGGACCGCAAGCATGAAATCTTCGATGAGGACTTGCAGGCGCTGGTCAGCGACGAGGCGGTGGCGCAGGTCAGCGAGCATTACCGTCTGGTTTCATTGCGCGCCCACAGCGAGACCGGCATATTGCCGGCGGCCAGGGTGGCGATCAGCATCGATGGCGCACAGCACGAAGCCGAGGCGCAGGGCGGCGGGCCGGTGGACGCAACCTTCCAGGCCATCGAAAAAATCGTGCACAGCGGCACCGAACTGCAGCTGTATTCGGTGAACAACATCACCAGCGGCACCGATGCGCAGGGCGAGGTGACGGTGCGCCTCGCCAAAGGCGGGCGGATCGTCAACGGTCAGGGCGCGGATACCGATATCGTGGTGGCTTCCGCCAAGGCCTACCTGAATGCGCTCAACAAGTTGCACAGCAAGCTGGAGCGCGCCCACCCGCAGTTGTGAGCTGCTAGGCCGTAGGTTGGGTACGCTTTGCCCACCCTACGCCTTACCCCTTACCCCTCTGCTTCGTCTTACATTTTGAAACAATTATTTTTGAACGTACGGTCGGATGCCTAGTCATAATCCTGCCTCATGAGTTGCGGGGATTTTATGAACATCCGTCATTTTTGAATATTTTATTGGAGATTGTCTTGAAGAAAATTTTGTTGAGTTCGACGTTTTTGCTGGCTTTCCTGGCGGCCAATGCAAGCTGGGCAGAGTGCTGGATCATTCCGAAATCGCAATGCCCTCATGCCGAGTTGTCCGGTAGAAACCTGGCCGGCGCCGACATGCATGGCGCACATCTGCTCGAGGGCGACCTGACCAAGGCCGATTTTTCCAAGGCCAATCTCAAGGAGGCGAACATCTACCACGGCAAGCTGATGGGCGGCAATTTCACCGAAGCGAACATGACCGACATCACGCTGTATAACGCCGACCTGACCGGCGCGAACCTGACCGGCGCGAATCTGACGCGCGCCAAGCTCAAGGGTGCAAACCTCAGCGAGGTTAATCTGACCGACACCAATTTGACCGATGCAGAGATCGACGGCGCAAAGTTCAACAAGGCGGTTTTCTGCCGCACCACGATGCCGAACGGCATCGTGAACAGCGGCGCGAACTGCCCCGCCAAAAAACCTGAAAAAACTGCCCGAGTCGAGCAGGCAGAAGTCGTAGAGAACGCCATCAATGGCTGCGTGATTCAGCCGCGCACGGTATGCATGAACGCCGCGCTGGCCGAAGCCAATCTGGGCTCGGCCAATCTCTCCGGCGCACAGCTCTACATGGGTAATCTCGCGCAAGCCAACCTGTTCAAGGCCAACCTCGGCAAGGCCAACCTGACCGAATCCAACCTGACCCGCGCCAACCTGGCCCGCGCCAACCTGTCGCAAGCCAACCTGACCGATGCCAACCTGAACAAGGCGACGCTGCGCGGCGCGCAACTGGAGCGCGCCAATCTGACCGGCGCGATTCTGCTGAATGCCGACCTGACCGATGCCGATCTGACCGGCGCCAATATCGCCGATACCACGCTGACCGGCGCGACTTTATGCAATACGGTCATGCCCAACGGCACGGTGAACAACAGCAGTTGCATGGCTGAAAAAAAAACAGAAGCGATTACTGAACCGGTGAAAACCGAACCCGTAAAAATAGAGCCGGCCGCACCGGAAATCAAGCCGGTTCAGCCGGTTAAACCAACCGCAAAAACAAAGACCAAGAGCAAGTAATCGGCTGGGCAGTAATGAAGAGCAAGGGCACGCAGCGCGTGCCCTTTGTTTTTGCTACGGGGATAAATCGGCCAACGAAACAAATGCCGGTAGCGGGTGTTTATTACGCCGAGAGTTTCAATGCGGTCAGCGCAAGCCGTTTGCCGAGCGCCATGCATAATTTCTTTTCGGCTTCTGAAACCGGCCGGTCGCTGGCGATCCCTGCCACATGGCTCGCACCATACGGCGTGCCGCCGCTTTGCGTGGCGGCGAGCTCCGGTTCGGAGTAGGGCAAGCCGACGATGATCATGCCGTGATGCAGCAACGGCAGCATCATCGACAGCAGGGTGCTTTCCTGTCCGCCATGCATGCTGCCGGTGGAGGTAAACAGCGCGGCCGGCTTTCCGGCCAGTGCATGCTTCATCCACAAACCGCCGGTGCCGTCCCAGAAATATTTCATTGCGGAGGCCATGTTACCGAAGCGGGTGGGACTACCCAGGGCGAGGCCGATGCATTCCTCGAGGTCGCGCAATTCGGCATAAGGCGCGCCTTCTGCCGGAATGCCGGGCTCGGTTGCCTCGCATACCGCGGAGACCTTCGGCACGGTGCGCAGCCTTGCGCGCATCCCATTCACTTGTTCCACACCGCGCGCGATGAGTTGCGCCATCTGGCATGTGGCACCATGCTGGCTGTAGTACAGCACCAGGATTTCTTTGTCGGTTATCATGCGCGCATTATAGGGAAACGAATCGGCCATGCAAAAGAATTGGCAGGATTTTTTGAATTTCATGCGCTTCGTCGCGCTGCGCTTTCACCAGGATCGCTGCATGCAGATTGCGGCAAGCCTGACCTTTACCACGCTGCTGTCGCTGGTGCCCTTGATTACCATTGCTCTGGCGATGTTCTCGGCGTTCCCGGTATTCGAGGATTTCTCCAGCCAGATCAAGACTTACCTGATTAACAATCTGATGCCGGATATGGCGGGGAAGATCATCACGCAATATATGCGGCAGTTCACCGAGAGCGCGATGCGCCTGACGGCAGTCGGAATCGTCTTTCTCGCGGTGACGGCGATGCTGATGATGTTGACCATAGACCATGCATTCAATACGATCTGGAGGGTATCCCGCCCGCGCCCGTTGCTCAAGCGACTGGTGATTTACTGGGCGGTGCTTACGCTCGCGCCGTTGCTCATCGGTGCGAGCCTGTCGTTGACCTCGTGGCTGGTCGGATTGTCGATGGGCTATGCCAAACAGATTCCGGTATTCGGCGTGGGCGCGCTGAAAATATTGCCGGTGCTGTTTACCACGCTGGCATTCGCGATGCTGTTCGAGCTGGTGCCGAATCGCCATGTGCCGCGCACGCATGCCTTGATCGGCGCGGTCGCGGCCGCAATCGTCTTTGAATCCATGAACCGCGTGTTCGGCTATTACATCAGCCATTTTCCCACTTACAAACTGGTGTATGGCGCGTTCGCCAGCGTGCCGGTTTTCCTGATGTGGATTTACCTGTCCTGGCTGACCACCCTGCTTGGCGCGGTGATCGCGGCATCGCTGTCGCATTGGCGCGCTCCCGCAGCGCAGAATTTATCGCCTGCGACCCAATTACTGGATGCACTGCACGTATTGCAATTCCTGGCAAGCGGTTTGCAACAGGGCAGGGTGAGCACTTTCCCGGAATTATCCAGATCGTTGTTTCTCGGTTATGACGTGCTGGAAAAAATTCTTGGAAAGCTGGCAAGTGCCGATATGGTGCGCAAGGCAGAGGGGCAAGGCTGGCTGCTGATGCGCGATGCGAACCATATTCGCGCCGCCGAATTGCTGCGCCTGTTCGTGCTGGACAGCGGCTCATTGCCCGCCGGGCGGGGCAATGAACCGTTGCGGCAATGGATCGCGGCCTGCGCCGGGCAGCTTGAACAAAGCGCCGATCTGACCCTGCAGGAACTCTTCGCGCGCAGCGCGGAGCATCCGAAGCCATGACCTGCCCGGCAGATTGGGGGGGTGCAATTAAAGGTGTTTGCTCCCTTCTCACGCTTGCAGGGAAAGGCTATTCAGCCCGTGCTGATACGGTACAAAGTGCGATTCCATAGCCAGCCTGAATTTTGAAGACAGCCCTTTTTACGGTATCATCGCGCCCTACGAAAAACATTTGTCCGGGCACCTGCATGACCAAGTACATCTTCATTACCGGCGGCGTTGTCTCTTCCCTGGGGAAGGGCATCGCCGCCGCTTCACTTGCGGCCATCCACGAATCGCGCGGCCTCAAGGTGACGATGCTCAAGCTTGACCCAAGCTTGACCCTTACATCAACGTCGATCCGGGCACGATGAGCCCGTTCCAGCACGGCGAGGTGTTTGTCACCGAGGACGGCGCGGAAACCGATCTGGATCTGGGGCATTACGAGCGGTTCATTTCCGCGAAGATGCGCAAGGCCAACAACTTCACTACCGGGCAGATCTACGACAGCGTGATCCGCAAGGAGCGGCGCGGCGAATACCTGGGCAAGACGGTGCAGGTGATTCCGCATATCACCAACGAGATTCAGGCATTTATCGAACGCGGTGCGGCGGCTTCGCTTGACGGCAAGGCCGATGTGGCAATCGTCGAAATCGGTGGCACGGTCGGCGACATCGAATCGTTGCCGTTCCTCGAAGCGGCGCGGCAAATGGGCTTGCGCATGAGTCGCAATCAGGTGGCTTATGTGCATCTGACCCTGGTTCCGTACATTGCCACCGCCGGCGAGCTGAAGACCAAGCCGACGCAACACAGCGTGCAGAAATTGCGCGAGATCGGTATTTTTCCGACTGCGCTGGTGTGCCGCGCGGACCGGCCGATCCCCGACGACGAGCGCGCCAAAATATCCTTGTTCGCCAATGTGCGCGAAGAGGGCGTGATCTCGATGTGGGATGTGGACAGCATCTACAAGGTTCCGCAAATGCTTAACCAGCAAGGCCTGGACCGCATCGTATGCGAAGAACTGGGATTGGACTTGCCGCCCGCCGATTTGTCGGTGTGGGCGAAGCTGGTGAACGCGCTGAAAAACCCGCAGCATAAAATCACCATCGGCATGGTCGGCAAATATGTCGATCTGACCGAATCCTACAAGTCGCTGATCGAGGCATTGCGCCATGCCGGCATCCATACCTCGACCCGGGTGAATATCGAATACATCGATTCGGAAGACATCGAGACTTCCGGCACGCAGGGTTTGGCGCACTTCGACGCGATCCTGGTGCCGGGCGGTTTCGGCAAGCGCGGCACGGAAGGCAAGATCGCCGCAATCCGTTTTGCGCGCGAAAACAAGATACCGTATCTGGGCATCTGCCTCGGAATGCAACTCGCGGTGATCGAGTATGCGCGGCATGTTGCAGGCATGACTGACGCGAACAGCACCGAATTCAACCTGGAATCCGAACACCCGGTCGTCGCGCTGATCACCGAATGGCGCGACCGCGACGGCAAGGTGGAGACGCGCAGCAGCGATTCCGATCTGGGCGGCACGATGCGCCTCGGTTCGCAACGCTGCCCCGTCAAGCCCGGCACGCTGGCGCAGCGCATTTATGGCGACGAGGTGAACGAGCGCCACCGCCATCGCTACGAGGTGAACAACCATTATGTGCCCGCGCTGGAAAAAACCGGGCTAGTCATTTCGGCACGCACCCCTTCCGAGGATCTGCCGGAGATAATGGAATTGCCACAATCCATGCACCCGTGGTTCGTCGGCGTGCAGTTCCATCCCGAGTTCACCTCCACCCCGCGCGCCGGGCATCCGCTGTTTAAAGCTTTTGTCGAAGCGGCTTTGCAGCGCCAGCTCGTAGGGGCACGGCGTGCCGTGCCCCTACGAAAGGCGGCATCATGAAATTGTGTGGCTTCGAGGTCGGCCTGAATCAACCGCTGTTCCTGATTGCCGGACCCTGCGTGATCGAATCACGGCAGATGGCGCTGGATACCGCCGGGCAGTTGCAGGAAATCTGCCGCGAATTGAACCTGCCGTTCATTTACAAATCTTCCTACGACAAGGCCAACCGCAGTTCCGGAAAATCGTTTCGCGGCTTCGGCCTGGATGCCGGGCTGAAAATACTCGGCGAAGTGAAGGCGCAACTGGGTGTGCCGGTGCTGACCGACGTGCATAGCATCGACGAGATCGAGCCGGTCGCGGCGGTCGTGGACGTGCTGCAAACCCCGGCATTTCTGTGCCGCCAGACCGACTTCATCCAGGCTGTGGCGAGCGCGGGCAAGCCGGTGAACATCAAGAAGGGGCAATTCCTGTCGCCTTGGGACATGCAGAACGTCGTGGAAAAAGCGCGCGACGCCAGCGGCCAGGACAACATCATGGTGTGCGAGCGCGGCGCGTCGTTCGGTTACAACAACCTGGTGTCGGACATGCGCTCGCTGGCGGTGATGCGCAACACCGGCTGCCCGGTGGTGTTTGATGCGACCCATTCGGTGCAGTTGCCCGGCGGGCAGGGAACGGTCAGCGGCGGGCAGCGCGAGTTCGTGCCGGTGCTGGCGCGCGCCGCCGTGGCCGCAGGGATTTCAGGCCTGTTCATGGAAACGCATCCGGATCCGTCCAGGGCGCTGTCGGACGGGCCGAATGCCTTTCCGCTCGGGCATATCAAGGCGTTGCTGCAAACCCTGATGGCGCTGGACGAGACCGTCAAGCAGCAAGGCCTGATTGAAGAGCGGTTTGATTTGAGGAATATGTAGGGCGGATTAGCGCAGCGTAATCCGCCGGATGTGTTACGCCATGCGGCGCAATGCGCTGTGCTTATTGCGCCCTACAGGGCTGCCGTTTTTGTTTGAGTAACTAGAGGAAAAATATAATGAGCGCAATTGTTGATGTGATCGCCCGTGAAATCCTGGATTCGCGCGGCAACCCTACCGTGGAGGCGGACGTGTTGCTGGAGTCCGGCGTGATGGGGCGTGCCGCCGTGCCGTCCGGCGCATCCACCGGCACCAAGGAAGCGGTAGAGCTGCGCGATGACGACAAGCAGCGTTACCTCGGCAAAGGCGTGCTGAAGGCGGTGGAATATGTGAATACCGAGATCGCCGAAGCGATCATCGGCCTGGATGCGGCGGAGCAGGCCTTTATCGACCAGACCATGGCCGAACTGGACGGCACGGAAAACAAAGCGCGCCTTGGCGCGAATGCGATTCTCGCGGTGTCGATGGCGGTGGCTCGCGCCGCAGCCGAGGAAAGCGGCCTGCCGCTATACCGCTATCTGGGCGGCGCCGCGCGCATGGAAATGCCGGTGCCGATGATGAACATCATCAATGGCGGAGCACATGCCACCGGCGGTGCCGACATCCAGGAATTCATGATTATCCCGGTAGGCAGCCAGAGCTTCCGCGAGGCGCTGCGCTGCGGTGCCGAAGTGTTCCATCACCTGAAAAAGATCCTCCACCACCGCGGCCTCAGCACCACGGTGGGCGACGAGGGCGGCTTTGCGCCTGCGCTGGGTTCCAACGAGGCTGCACTGAAAGTCATCGTGGAAGCCATCGAGGCGGCGGGGTATGTGCCCGGTGCGGACGTGGCGATCGGCCTCGATGCCGCCGCGTCGGAATTTTACAAGGACGGGCAGTACCATTTGAAGGCGGACGGGCTGACCCTGAACTCCGCGCAAATCATCGACCTGTACGCCACCTGGGTGGATAAATACCCGATCATCAGCATCGAAGACGGCATGAGCGAGCATGACTGGGAGGGCTGGAAGCAGCTCACCGCCCGCCTCGGCAAGTCCATCCAGCTGGTGGGCGACGACGTGTTCGTGACCAACACGAAGATGTTGCGCGAAGGAATCCGCCAGGGCCTGGCGAATTCCATCCTGATCAAGGTCAACCAGATTGGCACGCTGACCGAGACCTTTGCCGCGATCGAGATGGCCAAGCGCGCCGGTTATACCGCCGTGATTTCCCATCGGTCCGGCGAGACCGAAGATTCCTTCATCGCCGACCTCGCGGTCGCCACCAACGTGATGCAAATCAAGACCGGCTCGCTGTCGCGCTCCGACCGCATGGCGAAATACAACCAGCTGCTGCGCATCGAAGAAGACCTGGGCGATACCGCCTCCTATCCGGGGCGCGATGCATACTATCAGTTGAGTTAAGGGTACTTCTAAAAATTCAGAGTTCGCCCAAATGCAAGGCGTAGAAAAAATTTGCGAGCATCCGCTACGCGGATTGCCTGCTTACCCCACTTCGCTGCGCCGCATATATTTCGATATGTGAGCAAGAAATTTTTTACGCAACGCAGCATAACCAGCCACTTGGTTGCCGTTAACCAGCGACTTAGTGAGCGTGCTTTGCTCACTTAGTCGAATGGCTATGCAAAGCTTTTGGCAACTTAGTGGAATGGCTAGTTGTTCCATCAGTTGGGATGAAATCTGGGTTTTTAGGGGTGCCCTTGATGCGTGTTGTCACACTGATACTGGTCATTCTGCTGCTGCTGTTGCAGTACCCGCTGTGGCTGGGCAAGGGCGGCTGGTTGAAGGTATGGGACATGAATCGCCAGGTCGAGGCGCAGCAGCAGGCCAATCAAAAGACCCAGGCGCGCAACGCCCTGCTGGATGCCGAAGTGCGCGATCTCAAGCAGGGCACCGAAGCCATCGAAGAACGTGCGCGCAGCGAGCTGGGCATGATCAAGCGCGACGAAGTTTTTTTCCAGATTCTGGAAAAGCCATCCGCAGAGATAACAGAGAAGCAGGCGATGTCATCGCCTGCTTCCGCTGTTCACAGATAGAGTTAAACCGCATTTTGTAATTGACACACTTTTGGAATAGATTCCATGTCAGCCTCACGCGATGAGGTCATCCGTCAATATTTTTTACGCTGTTTCGCCGAGCCGATTTAGCCGTGGTGAACCGCGACGCTTCAAAGCGTTGATGCGTTGATTCATTGTACGGCGCGCGAGTCTGCCTCATTATTCGCTTCCGCTTGTGCAGAAGCCAAGTCGCGCAAGCTGGCGCGGAATGATTCCAGTTCCAGGGTCAGCTCCCTGAAATCGGTGGAAGACGCCCAGAACAACCCGATTCGCCCGTGCTTGCGCTCGACGCGGCCGCGCAGGCGCGGCTCGCGCTCCCTGTCCAGCCGCTGCTTCGTCCACTCTCCGCCCAACCGGTGATAACAGTCGTTCTCGCGGCAGCCGGTGATGAACACGCCGTCGGCCTGATTTTCGTACAGCGCATATTCGATGAAGGACGGCGGCAGCATGGCTGTGCATGGCAGGCTCATGACGGCCACGCCTTCGCTGCGCAGCTTCCCGATGTCTGCCGCGTTGTCGCAACCGAACACCATGATCCGCGCATCGCCTTCCAGTTTTGCCAGATCATCCGTCATCGCGGCGCGCAGCCCGGCCATCGGCATGGAGGGCATTTCGATTCCGCTCACATATCCGGCATCGCTCCTGAACGGGGTCGATGAGGGGCACGCGCCAGCGCAGATGCCGCAACTGACGCAGCGGTCCGGTATGACCACCGCCTCTTCCTGGAAACGCATGCCATCACTGCGCGGCTGCATTACCACCGCCTCGTAGGGGCAATCGGCGACGCAGCGCCGGCATCCGTTGCAATTCTTGAGGCTGACTTCGGCTATCGGTATCTGTTTGTTTTTGGTTGGCAGCCACGGCAACACGCTGAGCAGCACGCTGATCCCGATTGTCAGCGCCCATACCTGGCCTGCCGACCAGCTATCCAGCAGCGGGAAAATAAACAGATAGAACCAGTCGATGCCGATATTGCGTGGCTCGATCCCCATATCCGCCGGACCCTGGCTCAATGCCGGCTTTACCAGCGCCAGAACCAGCATCGCCAGCAGCATTCCCAGCGCCAGCCCGCGCCTCGGGTTAACCACGGGGTAGCTGATGCGCATGATATGCACCCAGAGCAGGAACAATATAAGCACCGGGATGGTTACATGGGCGAACGATATCAGCGAGAAGAAGCGGTCATTGAGAACTTCCTGGGAAATAAAAGTTGGCGCCATCGGTTCGCTGAATATCGGTAGCCAGTCGAGCCATTCCATGGCAGCCACAGTGGAATAGTGGGCCAGTGTGTCCCAGGGCATCCAGTAGCCATTGATGCCGGCGGTAAATATCAGCCAGATCAGCGGCACGCCCGTGAACCATGCGAACCAGCGCGCGCCGCGGTAGCGCCCAAGGATGAATTCACGCAACAAGTGCAGCATCATCACCACAATCAGCGCATCGGAAGCATAGCGGTGCAGGCTGCGCATGATGCCGCCGAGATACGGCTGTTCATGCGCGAGGGACTCGACCGAGTTGAAAGCATCTTCCACGCCGGTATCGTAAAAGATATAGATATAGGCGCCGCTGACCGCAACTACCCAGAAAAAAAAGAATCCCAGCGCGCCCAGGTAGTAGAAAGGATTGAGGTCGTTACCGAAGGCTTTGTTCAGGATGCCTTCAAACCGGAGCAACATCCTGCGCGCAACAGACTCGGTGTGTTTGGAGGTAGTCAAAGGAGCCCTTGCATCAATGCCATCTGCAATCCATTTGAAAATAACGGTTCAAATTCATCCGCTCAAAGCATGGCAGCATAATATAATAGGAGAGTTGTAAAATATTAATTGGGGAATGAACTTGGAAGTTATTTATTACACCTTTGTGGCCGCAGGCCTCTATTTCGTATCCGACTGGATACTTGACCGCATTGAGGTTTCGCGTGGAGAGCGCTTCAAAAACCGCAGCATCATTTTCTTTGTCATCATTCTGGTGCTGGCATTTATTTCGTTCGGTTTTATCAACTATATTTCGCTTCCATCGGAGTAACTTCTCGGCAAGTTATGCCATATGGCCCGCAGGGTGGGTAAAATCCCATCCAAGAGGGCGTCGTCCATCGCCCAATCGGGTTACTTGCGAGCCTACCTGACAGTTGGCAATTCCTCAAAACTGGCCTCAGGAGAACTGGCCTCAGGCGCATTTCGCCCCACAGGTGTTCCAAAAGATCAGGCAATCCATTATTCCAATTCGCAATAGAAACACGAATAACGCAAGGTGAGCTTACGCACCCATTACTAACTGATAAAACCACCAGTCACTGGTAGGCTGCGTAGAACGCACCCTACGAAATTATTCTTGCTGGTAACGCAAATTACAATTGCTTCGCCACACTCGTACAGAATTGACATTCACGCGTGGCGAAGCGGGGTTATTGGCAGTGTTGTTAAGCTGACCGGCGCATGGCTTTGAATACCACTACCAGGAACATGATGCCGCCGATCACGGCTATCAGCCCGCCCAAACCCATCAGCCCCATGCCTGCCGTCTGTGCAAAGCCATGCAACCCTTGCGCGGCTCCCGCAACCTTGCGCTGCACGCCATATCCGCCGGACCACAGCAAGCCGATGATATGGAGCAGTTGCCCCGCACCGTATATGTAAGGCATCAAGGTGGCCCATTTCAAATCCGGCTCGCGATAGCCGAGACGCGGCAGCAGATGGAAGGCCAGCCCCATGAAGGCCAGGCTGATTGCGCCGCCGGTTCCGTGGTAGTGCGCGGTGATGATCGTATTGCTGTCCCCGATCATCAGGCTTATCCCGCCGCCGATGGCAAACAGGATGATTGACGAAAGCAGCGCCGCACGTTGCGGCTTGGTCGCCGGTGTGCTTCTTGCCGCGCCGATCGCATAAAGTACCGCCAAACCAAGCGGTACCGGGGCGAAGGCGCCGCCAACTTTCATCAACTGGGTAAATTGCTCCATGTAAACGCCCATATCGCCTGCAAAAGACAGGTAAATAACGGGAACATAGAATACCGGCAGTAGCCCCAACACAAGGAAGGCTGACGCCAACCTTGTGGTCAGCGGAGTTTTCGCGCCGCAGGCGTCCGCCAGCCACAGCCAGCCAGCCAGCATCAACAGCGAGTAGGTGAACTGCAACACATGACCGCCGCCCCAGAACAGCAGATCATAGTATTGCGTACTTTCAAAAATTCCTTGCGGAATGATGTTGTATGACCAGCCAAAAGCAATCAGCGCAAACACCGTGGAAATGGATGCGGCATAGAAGCCGATGCGAATCGAGCCTTCACCGCCCCGCCACAAGTCGGCAGGAGGCACCGCTATCAGGCTGCGCAACACCAGCACGGCTACGCCAATGGCAAAAACAATCAACCCCGTAAAGAAGAAGGTGCTTTGAATGACCGGCACATAATTGCTCATCAACGGTTTGCCGACAGCGACAAAAGGAGACAGGACAATTATCGCGGCGCCGACGGAAGCAAGCACCAAAGCCAGCCAGCCAATGCCGACGAATCTGTTTGATGAATTCAGGCTCCACAGCACTCCGGCGAATGCCATGAACCATAACAGCACTGACAAATCCACATGCACCACCAGTGCGGTATGGAAAAAATCAACCCAGGGAAAAATATCCTGGACATAAGGGGTGCGCGAAAGCACCAGGAGGATAGCGAACAGCCCGGCGCCTACCAGCGATGCAATGCCGAGCCACAGCCAGCCGGAAGCCAGTTTGCGGTTGGCATCCGATGGCATGGAAAGAGCAAAACCGCCCCCGTGTTTTTTTTCCCCGACCACCTCTGTGCCTTGTTCGGTATCTGCTTGCTGATATGTTGAATTCATTTGTTGCTCTCTGGTTGTATATTTGTTGTTGTGTTCTTGTTTCTGAAAATAAATCCGCCGGTTGCCGCCTTGAAATCAATCACCAGGATACGTCCCGGCGCGAGGGTAATCGTCTCCTCGCTTACATAGTTGAAATCATCACCGGGGCGATCCTTCATGCGTGCCTTCAGGGTATGGATTCCCGCCTTCACCGGAATGCGCCGGTAAATATTGGCATTGCTGCTGTGCGACAACCCGGTCGGCCTCAGCACCTCGTGAAGGAGCTGCTTCCCGTCCATTTCCAGCTCAATCACCAAATCGGCACGCCCGCGCGGACATACCTTGGTTCCGCCTTTGCGCTGGTATTCAGGCATTTTTGCTATCTCTTCCGGCGTACGTTCGCGGCACTCGCCAACATGCTGTCCGGCATGCCTGAAGCTCAGTTTTATCAAGGTTTCATCCGGCTGCAGGTGAGTGTATTCCGGAAGAGTCGAGAAATAACCAATCACCCCCATAAACAAGGCATAAAACAACCCTTGGCTGATATATTGTAATGGCTTAGCCATGTGTCACCCCCTCAGAGGATACTGATGCTTCCGCGAGCGGCGCCTTGTAACAGGCACTCGAAAATTTATCCGAAAAATACTGATCTTCCGGCAATCCTATGGCCATGAATGGCGCACGGCCAGCATCGACCATCTCGGGCGAACCGCAGGCATATATCTGATAGTTGTCCAGTTGCGGATAATCCTGCAGGATGGCCTCGTGAACCAGACCGGTTCTGCCTTGCCAATCATGTTCCGGCTTGGGCTCGGAAATAACCGGTATGAATTTGAAATTATCGTGTTCCTGCTGCCATTTTTCCGGCAGGTTCGAGTATATATCGGCTGGTGTTCTTGCGCCCCAGTACAGCACCATGGAACGGTTCAAACCGGTTTTTAAGGCATGCTCGACCATACCCTTGATGGAGCCGAAACCGCACCCTCCCGACATGAAGATGATCGGTTTGTCGATTTTTTCATGCAGGAAGAAACTACCCAGCGGGCCTTCCACTTGCAGCACATCGCCTACTTTCATTTCATTGAATACATGGCCGGTAAATTTGCCGCCTTTCACCAGACGAATGTGCAGTTGCAAGTGGTCCGATTCATGGGGCGCATTGGCGATTGAGTAACTGCGTTTGGTGCCGTCATCCAGCAACACGGCAATATACTGGCCCGCGATAAAGTTCATCCGTTCATCGCCCTCTGGACGCAATTCGAGCAGCATCACATCCTGCGCCGCACGCTCCATTTTTTGCACCGTGAACTTCATGGTTTTTATCGGGAATCGCCCGAGCTCATCGACCTCATGACACTCTATATCCAAATCGGACAACGGCTTGGCGCAGCAGAACAGCGCCTTGCCCTCCGCTTTCTCCGCATCGGTGAGCACGCCTTCCTGGTAAGTGCCGTAATCGACCGTGCCCCTGAGTATCTTGCCCTTGCAGGCACCGCAGGCACCGTCACGGCAAACATAGGGCAGGTTCAACCCCTGGCGCAGCGCAGCCTCAAGCACGGTCTCGCCTGGCTTCGCAATCACCGCATGCCCGCAGGGAACCGTGGTGATCTCGTATTCGCCCTTGCCGCGTCTCTTTCCTCCGAGAAACGGCAGCAATAAAAAGACGGCGGAAACACCACCTACCAGCATCCAAACCTTGCCCGGGCTCCAGGAATAGAGCAATGGATAGCTCCAGAAATAGAACCAGTCCAGGTTCAGAACTGATGGCGCAGAGTCCAAATCCGCTTGCCCGTGGCTTAATGCAGGCTTGACCAGTGCAAGCACGACCATGGACAGGATCAATCCAACCGTAAGCGCTCTTGGTGGGGATGTTTTAGCCTGCGGCACACGTTGTGTGTGAACCCAGATAATGGCAAAAGCACCCAGCGGAATACCAATATGAATAAGCGAAAGCAGGGAGAAAAAGCGATCGTTTACGCTGCCCTCCTCGAGGAAATTGCGCACCAGCGGAGCACTGAATATCGGCAGCGCATCCAGCCATTCAGCAGTCGCCACGGCCGCAAACTGCGCCAGATGATCCCAAGGCAGCCAGTAGCCGTTTATGCCAGCCATATAAATCAGCCACAACACCAGGATACCCGTATACCATGAAAACCAGCGGAAACCGCGGTAACGGTCAAACGCAAAATTACGCAGCATGTGCAAAATGCCGAACACTAGCATCCCGTCGGAAGCATAACGATGCAGGCTGCGCATTATGCCGCCGAAATACCATTGCTCATGGGTTAGGTATTCCACCGAGCTGAAAGCATCATTTACGCCGGTATCGTAAAAAGCGTAGATGTAAAACCCGCTGACGACGATGATCCAGAACATCAAGTAAGTGATCGCGCCCAAATAATAAAATGGGTTTAATGTCGGCCCAAAAACGTAATTGAGCCCACTCTCCAGGCGCAAAAAAATGCCTTGGCCGATGCGATGTATAAGATTAATCACTGGCAACTCCTAGGAAAATATTTGAGACGTCCATCTGAAAAAAGCGTTATCTTGACCTGCATCAATCATGCCCCGGGTGGCTCCGCTTCGGGCTGCGGCGATATTCGAACACGATCCATCCTATAATGGACAATGAAACAAGAACACCCAACCCCACCGCATAAAAATAGTTGTAACTTATTTCATATTTTCCTGACTTATCGTCATAAACCGTGCAGAAAAGCTTTATTTTGTTCGACAATCCCGCAAGACCCGGTTCTGCTGTCTTGATGTTGTAAATCATATCTTTCAGCGGTTCGAGCAGCGTCTTGTTCTCAAATTCATCCCCATAAATTTGACGGTAGACTTTACCCTGCCCATCAACAAACGTTGTCTGGGTTATATGGTTATAACCGCCCTCGTCGGTAGGGAAGAAAACGAACCCCAAGTCCTTGCTGAGTTTTTTAATCGTTTCCGGATCAGCGCTGGCAAATTCCCATTTAGGCAGGTTCACCCCCATCCGCTTGGCAAAATCGTCCATTGCTTCGGGTGTATCATTTTCCGTATCAAAACCAATCGTCAACACGCCAAAGCTGTCCTCCCCCAGCGCGTCTTGAGATAACTTGAGCGCGCTCAGGCTGCGCGTGGTAGTCGCGCAGATAATCGGGCAATGGGTATAAATCATGCTGATAACCAGTGGCTTGCCACGGTAATCCGCCAAACGCACGGTGCGTCCGCCACGGTCCAGAAAGGTATAATCGCCAAGTTGATTGCCTATCGCAGCCTGGCTTATCCGCAAAGCTTCTCTTTCATCAAAACCCTGGGGAGCAGCCACAGTTGCCTGCGCCTGCAACTTCACTGCGGGGGCAACGGGTTTGCCCACAATCACGTGGTCCCTGTTCCAATCCTTCGACAAATAAAACAGCATTCCGGGTAACACCACCCCGAAACTCAAGACTGCCAGACTTATCGGTAACAAATAGCGACGCATAATCACGCTTTCTTGAATTTTTGGCTCATCGAAATGAGGCAACTTCAACCAGACCAGAGGTAATTAAAAAATACCCGACTATTTTAATACGATATATCGAAAACGCAAGCTAAATTATACTTAGCTAATATACTTTTTGAGAGAGCACAAATGAAAAACCCGCCTGAGCTTTGCGCAGACGGGTTTTATTTAAGCCACGAAAAATCAGGCGCCGAAATTCACTTCCAGCATCAGCGCTATCATTAATACGCTAAACTGCACCAGCGACGCAACAAAATTGGCCATAGCCGTTTCCTTCGTCGGATTGCGCACCAGTTGCACGCTTTTGATGATGAAATATATCCCTCCCGCCAACGCGCCGGCAAGATAGATTCCGCCCAAACCGTAAAACACCGGCAAAATGGAAACAGCCACCAGAAGAATGGTGTGCCCCAAAATAATGCGCGCTGCTTTCTTGTCGCCCTTAACCACCGGCAACATGGGAACCCCTGCCGCAGCATATTGGTCGCGGATGACGATTGCCAGGCTCCAGAAATGAGGTGGCGTCCACAGGAACAGCACCAATGCCAGCAAGCCGGGAAGCGGGCCAAATGAGGGATCGACTGCCGCCGCACCGGCCAGCACCGCGAAACTCCCCGCCAATCCGCCAAATACGATATTCAGCCACGTGCGCCGTTTAAGCCAGGCCGTATAGACGATAGCGTAGGTAAACGCACCGAGGAAAATATTCAACGCCGTCATTGCATTAAATGCGAATGCAGAGGACGTTACCGCAACCGCAAGCATCAACCCGATGATCACCAACCATTTGCGGCTATGCTGAAAATAGCCGTTTAAAAATGGACGATTTTTGGTGCGCGTCATTTTTGCATCAATGTCGCGCTCAAAATATTGATTGAAGGCTCCTGCTGCTGCCGAGGCCATCATAACAGTCAGCGACAAAACCAGAACCTGCCAGCTCGTCAGCGCTTGCCCCGGGGTAATTGCCATACCTCCCAACGCCGCGAGGGTAATCACCACGCCTATGCGTAATTTGAAGAGATTGATATATTGCTTGATTGCTATCATCTTTATTGTCCGTTCTTCCTCTCTCCTCTATCTGGAGATAGGCATTGGTTAATTTCCAGGCTTCTGTTTCTGAATACTTCTAACCTAAACCATGTCAGCCTGCGATGTAGGCTTAATACAGTTGCTTGTTTTGTGCACGTTCAAGATTGCACAACCAGGCTTAGGTTAGAGGTCTCCCTCTAACTGAATTCAATTTCCTGCGGAATCAGGGAGGATGCCATATGGCACCCTCCCGTCATCTTATTTCTTTAAGACAAGCCCCAAATAGTGGACAGGTACTTGAAGTTAATGAAGTAGTACAGCACGATAGTCGCGAACAGGATCATCGCAAGGATGAAGGTTCCCGGAGCTTCCATACCCCACATACCCACGTGGTGTTTTCCGGTCCTCTCGGCCACGACATCGGCATCTTCCACTTTCGGCCAAGGTGCGGAACCTTCTGCGATACGCTCACCCGTAAATATGGAGGCCAGCACAATCACTATATACATGATCGCACCAACAGCCATGATGATACCGAAGATCTCACCCAGGTCCATCAGACCCTTGGCGATTTCCGGATATTCATAGGCCAATGGCTGACCGGCAAAGGTGATATCCGCATGGCGGCGTTGCACACCCAAGGTACCGGCACCCATCAGGGCGATAGAAAATACCCAAGCGCCGAGACTGAAGATATAAGGCTGCCATTTTGCCATGCCTGCCAACGCAATCTTGCGCTGGAACACGACCGGAATCAGCCAGTATGTAACCGCCATGAACGCCATGGTTGTACCGACTACCAGCGTGCCATGGAAATGGCCCGGCAAGTACATGGTGTTGTGGATGACCATGTTGATCTGTTCCACGCTCATCACCACACCAGTTACGCCGCCGATGAAGCCGAAACCAACCAGCGACAGGAACATGCCGGAGAAAATCGGATTACCCCAAGGCGCCTTACGAAGCCAGGTAAACAAACCGGTATCAAGACCCTTCCTGCGTTGAGCAACTTCAATGGCGCCAGGAACAGTCAAACCGTGGATCATACTGGCCAACACTGCCAGATAGAGCATGTAGCTGGTGTTGAATATCTTCCAGGTAGAAGACAACCCCGGGTCAGACAGCAGGTGATGCACAGAACCGAGCTGCAGGAACAGGATATACAACAGGAACGCGCCACGGCTCACCTTCTCTGACATCGGCTTGGCGCCGAATACCAGGGACGCTATGAGGTACCAGATGGAGATATGAGTAACCACGTTGATTTGCTGCGACGAGTGACCAAAACCCCACCAGACAACCCGATACATCATCGGATCAATGTGGCTGATCAATCCTACCGACCAGAGGAAAGTAGGGATCAGGATCAACGCGCCGGAAACGATGGTGTAAACGGCAATCACGGTAGCCGTCACACCGCCGAACACGACCAGCGGAAGCGATCCACTATAGGTTTTTTCCCTCTTGGCAACCACCAGCGTGCCGAGAAACACGAAACAGCCAATCAGCGCGCCCACAGCAAACAGAATCAACCCCAGATAGAAATGCGGTTCAGCCATCAGCGGAGGATAGGAAGTCATCATCACGCTTGATGGTGCCCCACCCCACAATGGTGCCAATACTGCAACGGCAACCATAGCCGCACCGACGAGCATCAGCCAGAATTGCGCCCATGCCCATTTCGGTGCCGCAATCCGGTTACCCAGCACATGCGCGCCGAGGAAATACAGCACGGCCATTTCAAAGAAAATGATCCACACCGCCAGATTAACCAGACCATGCGCCGTCAGCGCCATGTAAAACAATTCAGGACTGAGCAGTTGCACGCTCGGCATACGGGTAAGCGCTACCCCGACACCAAACAGACCACCGACCAGCAAGAACACTACTGCTGCAAAAGCATTCCACTTGACTAGTGTATTGGCCGTTTTGTGAATCTTTAGACCGGAAACCGGATCAACACGAAAATCAGACATTGTTGTCGTCGCCATTATTTTTTACTCCTTTACGTAAATTCTGCCCAGCATCGTGTGATGCCCCATGGCGTCAACGCCGCCGCAGTATTCACCGCATGCTATGGCAAAAACACCGGTTTTATTGGGGGTTATATTAGTAACCTGCTCGTAGCCTGGATAAACCTGAAAGTTGATATTCTCAGGTTGCAACGAGAATCCATGACCCACATCAAGAGAGGACATATGCAGGCGATATTTTTGCCCTTTTTGCAGTTCCAGAATAGGACGATATTGCCACTGCATCGCGGCCAGATAGACATCGCTGCCAGGCGGTGGTGACACGACGTCTTCACCGGTAGCCTCATCCTTGCGGATCGTGTACTTCGCCTGCTGGTCAGCAATCTTCTTAGAAAACGCCTCTGGAGTCGTTTTGTAAGCTTCGTTGCTCATATTTTGCGGCCCGACAAAGTGCCAGCCAACCATCCAGCCGAACATGAACAGACACCATGCAAATGCAAGCACAATCCACCATATCTCGGTGCGCTCGATTGGTTCACGCCACCAATCGGGGTTTGTTGGGGGGGTATAAGACGTTCCCATAGCTGTATTTCTCCTTTAATTTAATTAAACAGACGCGGCGTTATTACGGAGCTACCGGTATGTTGATTACGTCCCACAGACCCCACAGCGTATAAAGCACCATAGGCACCATCACGGCCAACACTAACATAAGCCACTGGTTATCAAGCATAGTCTGCATGAAATGGGGGCTTGCACCACTTGAAGTTGGTTCTGACATCGCTTACTCCTCCCTTTAATAAAAGATGGCTAACGCCATTGATAGTTGACACAAAAAAACAGCTTAAAACTTTACTTTTCATATTTCCGAATGCCGCCATTCATGCTGCCGCCATAAACCAGCCCGCAAAAATCCGGGCAAAGCATTTACCGCGCAAGCAACATGAAAAGACCGACGCCAAAATATGCTACAGCACTGACGGCTATCAGCACCGTCAATAACAGCATATTGTTGCGTAGTATCTGCTGCACAAAAGGAACTGGCGCACTCCCAGCTTTGGATGATTCCATTTGGATAGCCTCCCGTTACATTATTATGACGATAATATTTAGCGCAATTGCTCTGCGACAATTTGACGCGCCTTTGAATTTTGTCCCAACCGACAGGAAGTGTCAAGCATAAATAACGAGTGTTTTAATCAAGTATTTTTTGCGATATCGTTTTTTTATAGCATCTATTATCGCTGCGCATATCTGCCCAGTTAAAAACCAAGCAAATCCAATTGGTTGTCTATTTTCCAACAAGAGTGCTTCAACACTATGCTCCGCCAGAGCGCATGAAATACCCCTTACTCGATTGGCCTTTTCTCATGCCTTACATAGCGCCCAAAATCCGATAATGACGGAACCCTGCTCCGACGGCGTAATGCAAATACTTTTTATTGACGTAGTTCGACAGTACACTTTCAGCCCGTACGCCGATAGGGATATGGGAAGTCAGCTTATTTCAATCCCAACACATCCTGCATGTCGTAAAGACCTGCAGGATTGGATTTCAAATATCTTGCGGCACGCAGTGCGCCCAACGCGAAGGTAGCGCGACTGCTGGCTTTGTGGGTGATTTCGATGCGCTCGCCGGTGCCGGCGTAGAGCACGGTATGGTCGCCGACGATGTCACCGCCGCGCACCGTGGCAAAACCGATGGTGGACGGATCGCGCTCGCCGGTCACGCCTTCGCGGCCATACACGGCGCATTGCGCCAAGTCGCGCCCCAGGGTGCGCGCGACGACCTCGCCCATGCCCAGCGCGGTACCGGACGGCGCATCCACCTTGTGGCGATGGTGCGCCTCGATGATCTCGATGTCGTAGCCGTGGCTCAAAACGCGCGAAGCGGTTTCCAGCAGCTTGAACACCAGATTCACGCCGACGCTCATGTTGGGCGCGAACACGATGCCGATGTGCTGCGCCGCCGCGCCGAGTTGCGCCTTTTGCTGCGCATTCAGGCCAGTCGTGCCGATCACCATGTTCACGCCGAGCCTGCGGCAGATATCGAGGTGAAGCAGCGTGCCTTCGGGGCGGGTGAAATCGACCAGCACATCCGCGCCTTGCAATGCGGCTTCCGCATCCGCACTGATTTGCACGCCGCAGGCCGCGCCGCAGAACTCCCCGGCATCCTTGCCGAGCAGCGCGCTGCCGCTGTACTCCAGCGCGGCGTGCAGCACCAGATCCTCGGCTTGCGCCACACCTTCCAGCAAGGCGCGCCCCATGCGTCCGCCGCTGCCGGCGATGGCAATCTTGATTTTGCCCATGTTCTATCCTTTACTTGGCTGCCTGTTCGGAGACGATCAACCACGCATCGCCGACCTTTTTCAGTTGCAGCGTTTTGCGCGTGTTGTCCCGGTAGAGATCGGAACGGTAGCGCTGCGCGAAGGTAACTATCGCATAACTGTCATCCTGCATGCTGACGTTGACTTCGCTCAGCTCGACTTCGATCACCCTGGGTTTGCCGATGCGTTCCAGACGCTGTTTTTCCCACGCCTTGCGGCTCATGCCTTGCGGCTTGTAATCCGGCGTGTACGCGGACAGGTAGTCGCGTACATTCCTGGCTGACCAGGCTGCCGACCAGGCTTGCACGCTCTTCAGCACTTCCGCTACGGGGTCGGCCTTGGCAACAGGTTGCGGCTGCGCGGTTGCAACCGGCTGCGGCTGCACAATCGCCGGTGCAGCTTGCAGTGGCTGGCTGCCATCATCCATGCGCGCCAGATTGTCGCCTTCAAAATAAAGCGTCAGCCGCTGCTTTTCGACCACTTCGCCGTGCTGTTTCAGGATATATATATAGTCCCAGCGGTTGCCGTGAAAGGCATCGCTGATCATCGGCGTGCCCAGCACATAACGCACCTGCTGTTTCGACATGCCGAGCTTGAGTTTCTCGCGCATCTCCGGCGTAATATAGTTTCCCTGGCGGATGTCCATCTTGTACGGCGACAATACCGGCGAGGAAATGTAGCTGCACGAAGCCAGCAGCGTGGAAAGTAAAACCAGTTTGATACGCATAGTAGTCTCAGTTCATTCCAAAATCTTAAAGCCGCCGCATGATACCTCAAGCGGCCGCGCCCAACATCTCCGCCGCATGTTTGCGCGTCGTGTCGGTAATCTTCACGCCGCCCAACATGCGCGCGATTTCCTCGATGCGTTGCCCGCCATCCAGCACGGCGATATGGCTCAGCGTGACGCCGTTCTCCGCTGCCTTGCTCACCTGCCACTGGTGGTCGGCGGCAGCGGCGACCTGCGGCAAATGCGTCACGCACAGTACCTGATAATTCTTGCCCAGTTTCTTGAGCAAATGCCCGACGATTTCCGCGACGCGCCCGCCGATGCCGCTGTCCACTTCGTCGAAAATCAGCGTCGGCACATTGGCGACTTGGCTCGCGGCAACCTGGATCGCCAGACTGATGCGCGACAACTCGCCGCCCGATGCGACCTTGGCCAGACTGCGCACTGGCACACCGGGATTGGCAGCGACCTGGAACTCTATCGTCTCCAGACCACAAGCATTCCCTTCAGCCAGCGGCAGCAGCGCCACAGCAAAACTGCCGCCCTGCATCGCCAGCGTCTGCATCGCCTCGGTAATCTCGCGCGCCAGCTTGTCAGCGGCTTTTTTGCGCGCCGCCGTCAATTTCTGCGCCGCCGCCAGGTAGTTTTGCTGCGCGGATTTCTCCTGTTGCTCCAGCGCCACCAGATCGGCATCGCCGCCCAGCTCCGCCAAGCGCGCCACGATGCGCTGCAATGCTTCGTCCAATGACTCCGGCGCGACGCGATGTTTGCGCGCGGCGTCCATCACGTTCCGGATGCGCTGTTCCAATTCATGCAGGCGCTGCGGGTCGGTATCCAGGCGTTGCTGGTAATGGCGCAAGGCATACACCGCCTCCTGCAACTCGGCCTGCGCGCTTTCCAGCATACGCAGCGTTTCGCCCAGGCTCGCATCATGCACCATGCCGTCACGCAAACGCACCGCCAGCGCATTGAGTTGCGCCAAGCAGGCGTTATCCGCCTCGCTCAGGGTTTCGATGCCGAATGCGGCAGTCTCCAGCAGGCTCGCGGCATGGGCGAGGCGCGCGTAGTCCGCCTGCAGTTCCTGCCAGTCCGCCGCATTAAAACCCAGCCCCTCCAGCTCGTCGCGCTGAAAGCGCAACAATTCGCGCTCGGCGGCCACCGCCTCGGCATTCTCGCTGAGGCTGATGCGGCGGCGGCGCAAAGCCTGCCAATCGCGGTACAGGGCCGCGACCTGCTCCGCATCGGCCGTCATGCCCGCGTAACCGTCCAGCAACAGGCGCTGCGCATCGGGCCGAACCAATGATTGATGCGCGTGCTGGCCGTGGATATCCAGCAACATTTCGCCCGCCTCGCGCATCTGTTGCAATGTTGCGCTGCGCCCGTTGATGAAGCCGCGCGAACGCCCATTGGCATCCAGCACGCGGCGCAACAGGCACGAACCCTCATCGCCTTCCAGTTCCTGCTCGACCAGCCAAGCCTGCAAATGCGGCAGCGTGGCGATATCAAACTCGGCGGCGATCTCCGCGCGCTCGCAGCCGTTGCGCACCATGGCCGCGTCGCCGCGTTCGCCGAGCGCCAGCGACAATGCATCAATCAGGATGGACTTGCCCGCGCCGGTCTCGCCGGTCAGCACGGTGAAACCGGCAGAAAAATCCAGCTCAAGCGAGGAGACGATGACGAAATCGCGGATAGCCAGGAACTTCAGCATTTGCCTGGAAATTTCAGCATTTACAGGGTCTGGTTCCAGAGCAGCTTCTCGCGCAGCGTGTGATAGTAGCTATGCCCCACCGGATGCAGCAGGCAGGCAGGCTCGGGGTGGCGCGTGACAATGATCTTGTCGTGCAACTCCAGATCGTAGCTGGTGTGGCTGTCGAAGCGCACGCGGATATCGCCGGTGCGGTGCATCAGGATTTCCAGCACCGACGAGCTCTTCACGACGATGGGGCGGTTGCTCAGCGTATGCGGGCATACCGGCACCAGTTCGATCACATCCAGACTGGGATGCAATATCGGGCCTCCGGCCGACATCGCATAGGCGGTTGAGCCAGTGGGTGTCGCCACGATCAGCCCGTCGGCGCGCTGGTTGTAGAGGTATTCGCCGTCGATGCGCACCTCGAACTCGACCATGCTGCTGGTATGGTTGCGGTGCACCACCACCTCGTTGAAAGCCAGCCCGCTGAACACCTCGACATCGCCGCGCAACACGCGCGCCGACAGCAGCAGGCGCTGCTCGGTGACGAACTTGCCTTCCAGCATCGCCGCCATGGTGTCCAGCATGTTCTCCAGCGTGAGGTCGGTGAGAAAGCCCAGCCTGCCCTGGTTCACCCCGACCAGCGGCACCTGGTACGGCGACAGGGTGCGCGCGATGTTCAGCATGGTGCCATCGCCGCCGATCACGACAGCCAGGTCCACCGCATGCACCATCTCGTTCAGATTCATCGCCGGGTAAGGGCTGGATTCGATCTGCTCGGCAGTCAAACTATCCACCACCACATTCAGCCCCTTGGACGACAAAAACGCAGCAAGGCGCAACAACGGCCCGGCGATTTCCGGAGCCTTGTGTTTGCCGATCAGCGCGACATTCTGGAAGGGGAATTTCATGGGCGAGATTAAACCACATTGCCCAGGCAATGACAAAGCTGGCAGTTTACGTTTGTCGCGAGCTTTTGATCTGTCCGGTTTTGTAGCGCGCAACCTGTTCGATACCACAGCGATAGCGAAGGCGCGGGAGTTGCGGGGCTTATTGCAAGCGCCGTGGCTGAAAGGTCAAATGTAGAAGCTAATCCTACTCCCTGATAGCAGTCATTCGCCACGGGCAGCAATCGACACATTGCGGCCATTCACTTTCCCCCGAACCGGACATTCAGAATTCGCGTTGTGGTTAGCTCGCCGATTCGGATAAACCTGAGCACTGAATTATTGTGGTTTCAGTTTGATATTGGTGCCCGAGACGATGAACGAAGCGGACGCTATCAAGAGAGTTATTGCCTTGTCCCTCCGCCTAAAAGGGATGTTCAAAGATTAACTCGGGATGCTACTCATGGAGTATCGAGGTGGTTTTCGTGCTTTTCTATAAGTTTCGCCTCCCATATCTTTGCTTCGCTCCACCGGTAAAGCTGCACTCCACAAATGTCGCAGTCGATATAATCTTGGTCACGCATGGTGGTACGGGTAAACGATAGTTCATATACAGAGCCGCATTTGCCACAAGGTTCGAGCTTTTTCATAGCATGTACTTTGAGTCTACTTAATAAATAAGAGATAAAAGGTGTAGATAAAGGCGTACCCTAGAAACGCAACCGAAAAAATGTTGCCAATAGTCCATTGCGTTGGCCTAGTGGCTGTAGCTTTGGAGTCCGACGTAACATTGGCAGGCAATGAGGGAGGCATTAAGCGGCTATCACGTCCTATAGAAGTCAATAGTGAAGCGATTCTAGGGTGAGTTTTTGCAAGTTCAAGCCTCTCGGCTACGGACAGTTGGATAACTTGGGACAACACTTCAAAGAGTGTCTCACCTTTATCCGTTAGGCAAATATCGTTTTCATCCATTACAAAAAAACCGAGTTCTGTAACAGCGTCAATGCCTTCCTTAACCTTTCTTCTTTCAGCAATTGGAAATTGATTAATGATTTTGCTTACCGGATACCGCCCAACTTTAAAAACAACCATTGGTTCGTGAACAAAGAACAGAATTGTTTGCGTCCATATTTCATTTTCCGTTGCGTTGCTTTCAATGTTTGCCGGTGCGGCTGTAGGCACATCAACCTGATGCTGCTCCGTCTCAATAACAGTGCTTTTCATGTCTACGCTGTCATTTTCACGCTCGCTCCAATGTTTTTCTTTTGGTGGTTGATTTACTTGGCCTGACTGTAAAGGCAACTTATCAGTCTGCATTTTTACTTTAGCCTGCTGGCTGGCAGTTGTGGGTAGTGGCGAAACTTTAGGTTTAGGATGCACAATACGCGGCCTAGTCGGCATTGCCTCTAGCTTTACGTCATATGCTGCTCTTTTATCTGCGTTGGAAAGGTGGTCGTAAGCCCATTTGATGGTAACGAGTTCGTTTTTTGTATCTTGGCCACCCAGATCGTGGCGTTCTTTATGTTTCGTAAGTAGTTCTGTGTATGCGGCATCAAGAACACTTTGCGATGCATTCTGTGGTACGCTAAAAATTTGGTAGAGATTTTGTTTCATAGCACCTTCTGATATTTCTGATTAACTTGAGTACAGAATTCGTCTAGTCCATCTGTAAGCTTTTGGGCAATTCGCTCAGTAACATCAATAAATGGGAGATAGTATGTTCCTCTGGAAATGCGGTATTCAAACCTTTTTTCAAGGTAATCGTAGTTGAGCAATTGAAGTGCTCCTATTTCTACATCCTCGATAAAAATTTCGTTTTCAAGCCCTCGTTTCATTGCTTCAATAAAAAGAGCCTCGAGATTATGTCCAAATGGCCGAACTCTTAGTTCATTCTGTGTCATTCCGCGCATCAGAAGAAATGCCTTTAGAGACAATTCTATGGGTGGGCCAAGAAGAAAGTATGAAGAAAGTGAAACAATTCTCTCGCATGACAAAGGAAACCAGCAGGCATTGGTATGCCTCTTTGTTGCGCCTGAATCTCTGCATGCTGATTAGTAAAGCAACCCATTTTTCTCTCCTGTAAAGTGACCAACGGCTCGCACTTTACGATGAAATAAAAATGACTCCAACATGATTTTCCAGAGTTTTTACAATACCTCACACTTAGCTGCATATGCTTGCAGAAGGTGCTTATGGGCATAGATAGATACTCAGGAAGGCTATTAAAAAAGAGGTACAAGCTCTTCACAAGCTACTACGATTAAACATTGCGCACTTAGGCGAATAGTAGCTATGGTGAGCTGACACCCCAATGATTTTTCCAAGCAGCACGCACCCGGTTAGGAAACTCAAGTTTCCCGAGACTACCATCGTAACGCCCCAGCGCGCGATACATGTCACCGCTTTCCATATCAAGATAATGGCGCAGGATGGTGCATCCATAGCGCAAGTTTGTACGCAGGTTAAATAGGTCATGTTTAGGATTGCCGATTGCCTTTACCCAAAACGGCATTACCTGCATATAGCCTTGCGCCCCTGTCGGAGATACAGTGCGCTGATTGAAGTCACTTTTTACTTCGATCAGCCCCAGCACCAACTGCGGATCAAGCCCGGCGCGTTTGGCTTCGTAGCGTACCGTACTCAGAAAATCTGTTCGTTTTTTGGAGTCCGGGATATGTTTTTGCAGACGCCGAGACATTTCATTCAACCAAATGTCAGTTTCACCTTGTGAAGCCACCCCCAGTTTAGGTGACGTCAAATCAGAAATCTGATGTTGCAGCGCGCCGCGCGTACTAGCAGAAAGCACTTCATCTGCCTGTGCACATCCGATACAGGCCACACACCACAATACAAACAAGTAGCGCAGCTTCATCTTAATCTTCCCCATAAGTTTGAAATTTTGAGTGGCGTCTGCAATAACAATAGTCACCACCCATGATTTGCAGAAGTTTGCGCCGCATTCGATAAAATTGATATATGCCGAAATATCTATGTACTCCAGCATCTTGTTATTCAATGCAAGGCGAATTAGGACAACAGCCGAAGTTCCGGAAATGGCACGAAGGCGAAAGTGGTGTTGCATTATTCCCAGCCCGGAAGCAGCCCATCAGAACTTTAAAAGAAAGTACAAGTACCGGAGTCAAATTGATTCTCTTCCTTCACAGTCACTAATCCAGCGCCGGGTTCGCGCTTAATCCTCCCTCACCCTGAACCACGCCGCATACAGCGCCGGCAGGAACAGGCAGGTGAGCAGCGTGGCGACGACCAGCCCGCCCATGATGGATACCGCCATCGGCCCCCAGAACACCTGGCGGGTCAGCGGAATCATCGCCAGGATCGCCGCAGCAGCGGTCAGTGAAATCGGGCGGAAGCGGCGCACCGTGGAGCCGATGATCGCTTCCCACTGCGTCTTGCCGTCTTCCTCGTCCTGCCGGATCTGGTCCACCAGAATCACCGAGTTGCGCATGATCATCCCTGCCAGCGCGATGAAGCCAAGGTTAGCGACGAAGCCGAACGGTACCTGGAACACCAGCAGCGCGAGCGTGACGCCGATCAGGCCGAGCGGCGCGGTGAGCAGCACGATGACGGTGCGGCTGATGCTTTGCAGCTGGATCATCAGCAGCGTGATCACGCCGACCAGCATCAGCGGCACCACCGCCTTGATCGCGCCCTCGCCCTTCGCGGATTCCTCGACGCTGCCGCCCATTTCGATGCGATAGCCGATCGGCAGCGTGGCGCGCAGCGCATCCAACTGCGTGTTCAATTCCGCCGACACGGTGGCGGGCTGGGTCTTGTCGGCCATGTCGCCGAGCACGGTCATGGTCGGCAGGCGGTTGCGCCGCCAGATCAGACCTTCTTCCAGCACCGGCACCAGTTTCGCGACCTGCGCCAGCGGCACATGGCGGCCGTTCGGCAGCGGGATATCCAGCTCTGTCAGCCTGTCCAGCGAGCGGGTTTCACTGCGACAATCAACCCCTCCCGGCCTCCCCTTATCAGGGGAGGTGTACGTCTCCCCCCTGACAAGGGGGGCTGGGGGGGTTAGGGTTGCCGGCTCCTGCCCCGAGGCACAACTTCCGCCGCGCCACACCACATCGATCAGCTGGTCGCCTTCGCGATACTGCGCCAGCGCCACGCCGTTCAGCCAGCCTTGCAGAGCCTGCGAAATCTCGCGGCTGGAGGTGCCTAGTTGGCGCGCCTTATCCTGGTCGACCTCGACGCGCAGCGCCTTGATCTTTTCGTCCCAGTCAAAACTGACATCCTGCAGATGCGTGTTGGCGCGCATCAGACCGGCCACCCTGCCGGCAATCGCGCGCACCTGTTCGACATCCTCGCCCATCACGCGAAACTGCACCGGATAGCCGATCGGCGGGCCGTTCTCCAGGCGCGACACGCGCGCATGGATATGCGAGAAGCCGCCCTCCGCCGAGGTGAACAGCTCCGTCAGCTTGCGCTTGAGCTCTTCGCGCTCTTGCAGCCCTTTGGTGACGATCACGATTTGCGCATAGTTGTCACTGAACAGGCGCACGTCGAGCGACAGGATGAAGCGCGGTGCGCCGTTGCCGATATAGGAGGAATAAGAGACCGCCGCCGGATCGCCTGCCAGGATCCGCTCGATGCGCTTGGTTTCGGCCTCGGTCGCCTTGAGCGATGCGCCCTGCGGCAGCCAGACATCGACGATCAGCTCGATGCGGCTCGCGGCGGGGAAAAACTGCTTCTGCACCCCGGCGTTGAAGGCGGCGATGGACAACACGAAGGCTCCCGCCGTAGTGGCGATCACCTTCCAGCGGTTGCGCAAACACCAGGTCACCAGCGCGCGGAAGCGCCGGTAGAACGGCGTGTCGTAAATATCCGCGCCGTGGCGCTGTGCCTTTTCCACCAGCTTCTTCGGGTCGAGCAGACGGTAGCCGAGATAGGGCGTAAACACCACCGCGACGATCCACGAGGTGAGCAGCGCGATCGTCACCACCTGGAAGATCGAGATAGTGTATTCGCTGGCCGCCGATTTGGAAAAACCCACCGGCGTGAGCGCGGCGGCGGTGATCGGCGTGCCGGTGAGCATCGGGAAGGCGGTCGAGGTGTAGGCGAAGGTCGCGGCCTTGAAGCGGTCCCAGCCCTGCTCCATCTTCACCACCATCATCTCCGCCGCGATGATCGCGTCGTCCACCAGCAGGCCGAGCGCGATCACCAGCGCGCCGAGCGAGATGCGC
>JACPEI010000089.1 GCA_016183575.1 Nitrosomonadales bacterium
GAACAACCCGGGCAATTTCGAAGTGCCGATGGGCACGCCGTTCAGCGAGCTGCTGAAGATGGCGGGCGGGGTGCGCAACGGGCATACGCTCAAGGCGGTGATCCCCGGCGGCTCGTCGATGCCGGTGCTGCCTGCCGAAATCATGATGGGGCTGACCATGGATTACGATTCCATCTCCAAGGCAGGCTCCGGCCTGGGCAGCGGCGCAGTGATCGTGATGGACGAAACGACCTGCATGGTGCGTGCGCTGGAGCGCCTGTCGTATTTCTATTACGAGGAATCCTGCGGGCAATGCACGCCGTGCCGCGAAGGCACCGGCTGGCTGTACCGCATCGTGCATCGCATCGAGCATGGCGAAGGCCGCAAGGAAGATCTGGATTTGCTGTTGAGCGTGGGCGAAAACATTGCCGGACGCACTATTTGCGCGCTGGGCGAGGCGGCGGTTTGGCCGGTGCAGGGCATGCTCAGGCATTTCCGCGACGAATTTGAATATCACATCGAACACAAGCGTTGCTTGGTGTAAAGCTGACGGGTCAGGTGCGTAATGATCAATATTGAAATTGACGGCAAGCAAGTAGAAATCCAGCGCGGTTCCACGGTGATGGACGCGGCGCACAAGGCGGGCATTCATATCCCGCATTTCTGCTACCACAAGAAACTGTCCATTGCCGCCAGTTGCCGCATGTGTCTGGTCGAGGTGGAAAAGGCGCCAAAGCCGCTGCCCGCCTGTGCGACACCGGCTACCGACGGCATGAAGGTTCATACCCATTCCGAAACGGCGGTCAAGGCGCAACAGGGCGTGATGGAATTCCTGCTGATCAACCACCCGCTGGATTGTCCGGTTTGCGACCAGGGCGGCGAATGCCAGTTGCAGGACATCGCAATGGGCTATGGCGCGCCGGCATCGCGCTACAGCGAAGAAAAACGCATCGTGATGCACAAGGATATCGGCGCGCTGATTTCCACCCAGGAAATGAGCCGCTGCATCCACTGCACGCGCTGTGTGCGTTTCGGGCAGGAAATCGCCGGCATGATGGAAATGGGCATGGCATTCCGCGGCGAACATGCCGAGATCATGAGCTTTGTGAACAGCTCGGTGGATTCAGAGTTGTCCGGCAACATGATCGACCTGTGCCCGGTCGGCGCATTGACCAGCAAGCCGTTCCGCTACACCGCGCGCAGCTGGGAATTGTCGCGGCGCAAGTCGGTCAGCCCGCATGACGGCCTGGGATCCAATCTGGCGGTGCAGGTGAAGAACGGCAAGGTGATGCGCGTCACGCCGATCGAAAACGAAGCCGTCAACGAATGCTGGATTTCCGATAAGGATCGCTTCAGCTATGAAGGGCTGAACTCGCCGGAACGCCTGACCAAGCCGATGCTCAAGCAGGACGGCAAGTGGCAGGAAGTCGAATGGCCGGTCGCGCTGGAATATGTGGCGGGCGGCTTGCGCCATGTGATCGGCAGCGACGGAATCGACCAGATCGCCGCACTGGCGACGCCGCACAGCACGCTGGAAGAACTTTACCTGCTGCAAAAACTGATGCGCGGGCTGGGCAGCGGCAACGTCGATTTCCGCTTGCGCCAGTCCGACTTCAGCACCGACAACCCCCCTCAATCCCCCCTTATCAGGGGGGAGGCGGATGCTCCTCCCCTGACAAGGGGAGGCCGGGAGGGGTTCCTGCCGTGGCTCGGCATGCCGGTCGCCGACATCAATACCCGCGACCGCTTGCTGATCGTCGGCAGCTTCCTGCGCAAGGATCATCCTTTGCTGGCGCAACGCGTGCGCCAGGCGGTCAAGCGCGGCGCGCAGGCCAATATCGTGCATGCCAGCGATGACGATCTGCTGATGCCGGTCGCCAACAAGGCCATCGTCGCGCCAGGCGAACTGGTGAACCAGTTGGCACAAATTCTCAAGGCACTGGCAGCGGAAAAACAGGTGGCGCCGGATGCTTCCGTACAGGGTATCGAAGCAGGTAGCGTAGCCGCTGCCATCGCCAGGAGTCTGGACAGTGGCGAGCGCGTCGCGGTGCTGCTCGGCAACTTCGCGCAGCAACATCCGCAGGCGGCGCAGCTCGCCTTGCTGGCGGAAAAGATCGCCGCATTGTGCGGTGCAAAATTCGGCTTCCTCGGCGAGGCGGCCAACAGCGTCGGCGGCTATCTCGCCGGTGCGGTGCCTGGCGGACAGGGCATGAATGCCGCGCAGATGACGGCGTCGCCGCGCAAGGCGTATATCCTGCTGAATGTCGAGCCGGAACTGGATATGCACGACCCGCAACAGGCGATGGCCGCGATGCGCGCCGCCGACCTGGTGGTGGCCTTGTCCGCCTACAAGCATCATGCAACCGATTACGCCGATGTGCTGCTGCCGATCGCGCCGTTCACCGAAACCTCCGGCACATTTGTCAACACCGAAGGGCTTGTGCAAAGTTTCAAGGGCGCTGCCAAGCCGCTCGGTGAAACCCGTCCGGCCTGGAAGGTGCTGCGCGTGTTGGGCAATCTGCTCGACGTGAGCGGTTTTGATTACGATACCAGCGAAGCGGTGCGCGATGAAGCGCTGTCCGGCATGAATGTGGCGAGTAAATTGAACAATACCCTGAATGAAAATGTAGGTCGGGCTTCGCCCGACATGGTGGGCGGAGCCCACCCTACCAAGGCGCAGGGATTTCAACGTGTCGCCGATGTGCCGATCTACTCGACTGATGCGCTGGTGCGCCGTGCTGCCTCACTGCAGAAGACCCGCGATGCCGCAACGCCGTGCGTGATGATGCATGGCAGCGAGTTGCAGAAACTGGGCGTGCAATCCGGCGACATCGTGAAGGTGACCCAGGGCAGCGCAACGGTACGCCTGGTGGTGCAGGCGGATGACACCCTGCCTGAAGGCGTTGCGCGCGTCGCGGCGGGCCATCCGGCCACGGCGGAACTCGGCGCGATGTTTGGAACAATCACTGTGGAACCGATAACTGGGGAACGGGCATGATGGAATTGCTGCAAACTTTGCAACAGGCCGGGCTTGAGCTGCTCGGCCCGGCTTGGTTGCCGATCTGGACGATAGTAAAGATCATGGTCATCACGGTGCCGATCATGCTGACGGTCGCCTATCTGACACTGGCGGAACGCAAGGTGATCGGCTACATGCAGATCCGTATCGGCCCGAATCGCGTCGGCCCTTACGGCCTACTGCAACCGCTCGCCGACGGCGCGAAACTGCTGTTCAAGGAAATTATCATTCCGAGCGGCTCGAACAAATTCCTGTTCATCGCCGCACCTATTTTGGGACTGGCGCCGGCTCTGGCAGCATGGGCGGTGATGCCGTTCAGCGAAGGGATGGTGCTGACCAATGTCAATGCCGGGCTGTTGTATATCCTGGCGATGACTTCGCTGTCGGTTTACGGCATCATCATCGCCGGCTGGGCATCCAACTCCAAGTATGCCTTCATCGGCGCGGTGCGTTCCGTCGCACAGATCGTGTCGTATGAAATCGCGATGGGTTTCGCGCTGGTGTGCGTGCTGATGGCTTCGCAAAGCATGAATGTGGGCGACATCGTGCGCGGCCAGCAAGGCAGCCTCGGCATGCTGAACTGGTATTTCATCCCGCTGTTCCCGATGTTCCTCGTGTACCTGATTTCCGGCGTCGCGGAAACCAACCGCGCGCCGTTCGATATGGCGGAAGGCGAGTCGGAAATCGTTGCGGGTTTCCATGTCGAATATTCCGGCATGGCGTTCGCGATGTTCTTCCTGGCCGAATACGCCAACATGATCCTGATCTCCTTCCTGACCGCGATCATGTTTCTGGGCGGCTGGTTGTCGCCGGTGCCGTTCCTGCCGGACAGCTTCATCTGGCTGCTGGCCAAGGCTTCCTTCTTCCTGTTCCTGTTCCTGTGGCTGCGCGCGACCTTCCCGCGTTATCGCTATGACCAACTGATGCGGCTGGGCTGGAAAGTATTCATCCCGCTCACCATCGTCTGGGTGGTGGTGGTGGCCGTGTGGATGCAAACCACGCTGTGGGTCTGGTAGGCGGAGGAGACGAATATGGAAAAAATAACAAACTTCTTCAAGTCCTTTCTGCTGTTCGAGCTGGTCAAGGGCATGGCGCTGACCGGGCGGTATTTCTTCGCGCGCAAAATCACCGTGCAGTACCCCGAAGAGAAGACTCCGCAGAGCTTCCGCTTCCGTGGCCTGCACGCGCAGCGCCGCTACGCCAACGGCGAGGAACGCTGCATCGGCTGCAAGCTGTGCGAGGCGGTGTGCCCGGCTTTGGCGATCAAGATCGAAGTGGCGGAGCGCGAGGACGGTACGCGCCGCACCACGCAATATGACATCGACCTGACCAAATGCATCTTCTGCGGCTTCTGCGAGGAGTCCTGCCCGGTGGATGCGATCGTCGAAACGCGCATGTTCGAGTATCACGGAGAAAAGCCCGGCGACCTGTATTACACCAAGCCGATGCTGCTGGCGATGGGCGACAAACATGAAGAGCAAATCGCCAAGGACCGTGCGGCGGATGCCAAGTACCGATAAGAGGACAGCCAGATGAATTTTGAGACCATCATGTTTTATGTGTTTGCCGCGCTGACCATATTCGCGGCATTGCGCGTGATCACCGCACATAACCCGGTGCATGCAGTGCTGTTCCTGGTGCTGGCGTTCATCAGCTCCGCCGGCATCTGGATATTGCTGGAAGCGGAATTTCTCGCCATCACGCTGGTGCTGGTCTATGTCGGCGCGGTGATGGTGCTGTTCCTGTTCGTGGTGATGATGCTGGACATCAACCTGGTGCGGCTGCGCGAAGGCCTCTGGCGCTGGCTGCCGTTCGGCGCGGCATTGGCCGGCTTGATGGCGTTCGAAATGATCTGGGTGCTGGGTTCCTCCGGGACATCCGGGGGCAAGGTAGCCATCAAGCATGCGGCCGATTACAGCAATACCAAGGAGCTGGGGCGTTTGATTTATACCGAGTATGTGTATCCGTTCGAGATTGCCGCGGTGCTGTTGCTGGTGGCGATGGTGGCGGCGATCGCGCTGACCCTGCGCCGCCGCAAGGATGCCAAGTCGCAGGTGGTGGCCGAGCAGGTCGCGGTGAAGAAGGCGGATCGTTTGCGCATCGTGAAGATGCAGGGCGAGAGCAAGGAATCTGGGAAATAGGAAGTAGGGAGTGGAAAGTGGTTTTCCCACTACCCACTGAGGTGCGCAGCACCGCCCCACTTACCACTTTCCCAATCAATCAAGGAAGCAAAGAAGTGTTAACACTGTCGCATTATCTGGTACTGAGCGCCGTGCTGTTCGCGATCGGCGTGGTCGGCATTTTCCTGAACCGCAAGAATCTGATCGTGCTGCTGATGGCGATCGAGATGATGCTGCTGGCGGTGAATACCAATTTCGTCGCGTTCTCGCATTATTTGAACGATACCGCCGGGCAGGTCTTCGTGTTCTTCATCCTGACCGTGGCCGCAGCCGAAGCCGCCATCGGACTGGCGATACTGGTGGTGCTGTTCCGCAACCTGAACACCATCAACGTTGATGATCTCGACAGCCTGAAAGGGTGAGGCAGTTAAAGGCAGCCGTTAGTAGTTGGTTAAAACCGCGTAGCGACAACGCCAACTAACGTCTAACGACTAATAACTAAAGGTTTAGATATGAGCATGCAAAATCTGTATCTGCTGGTCCCATTGGCTCCGCTGGCCGGCGCGATTGCCGCCGGGCTGTTCGGCAAGTGCCTGGGACGCGCTTGGTCGCATCGCATCACCATCGCGCTGGTGGCGGTTTCGTTTTTCGCGTCGCTGGCGATTTTCAACGATGTGCTGGCTGGCCATGTGTATAACGGCCCGGTTTATACCTGGCTGACATCCGGCGATACCAGCTTTCAGGTGGGCTTCCTGATCGACCGCCTGACCGTGATGATGATGCTGGTGGTGACCTTCGTATCGCTGATGGTGCATATCTATACCATCGGTTACATGGAAGACGACGACGGCTATCAGCGCTTCTTCAGCTATATCTCGCTGTTTACCTTTTCGATGCTGATGCTGGTGATGGCGAACAACTTCATGCAGTTGTTCTTCGGCTGGGAAGCGGTGGGGCTGGTTTCCTACCTGCTGATCGGCTTCTGGTACAAGAAAGACACGGCGATCTACGCTAATTTAAAAGCTTTTTTAGTTAATCGCGTCGGCGACTTCGGCTTCCTGCTCGGCATCGGGCTGGTGCTGATGGTGTTCGGCACGCTGGACTATGCCGCAGTGTTCGCCAATGCCGCCAGCCATGCTAACGACATGGCACCGATTCCCGGCGTATCGTGGAACCTGATGACCGCGATCTGCATCCTGCTGTTTATCGGCGCGATGGGCAAGTCGGCGCAGTTCCCGCTGCATGTCTGGCTGCCCGATTCGATGGAAGGCCCGACCCCGATCTCCGCGCTGATCCACGCCGCGACCATGGTGACCGCCGGCATCTTCATGGTGGCGCGCATGTCGCCGCTCTACGAACTCTCCGAGACGGCGCTGTCGGTGGTGATGGTGATCGGCGCAATCACCGCGCTCGCCATGGCGCTGGTC
>JACPEI010000018.1 GCA_016183575.1 Nitrosomonadales bacterium
ACCCTGATGATCAACTGGTCACCCGGCGTGACCGGGCGCTTGAAGCGCGCACCGTCGATGCCGGCGAAGTAATACACCGACTTGTCGTCCGGCTTGCTGCCCATGGATTTGAACGACAGCAGCGCGGCGACCTGCGCCATCGCCTCGATGATCAGCACGCCGGGCATCACCGGATGGTGCGGATAATGGCCGGGGAAAAACGGCTCGTTGATCGTGACGTTCTTCAACGCGACAATATCCTTGCCCGGTTCGATCGACAATACGCGATCCACCAACAGGAACGGATAGCGGTGCGGCAGGTGTTCGAGGATGGCGTGGATGTCCATTTGCGTGCTCATTGATCTTTCCTTTGAATGATTATTCACCACGAAGCTCACAAAGAGCACGAAAAATCTGGCGTCAAAGAATCATGAAATTGATGGGCAACCTTCGTGCCCTTCGTGATCTTCGTGGTGAGTTTGCCCTTGTTCGTTATTTCCGTTTCAACGCTTCGAGTTCTTGTTCCAGTGTCTTGACGCGCTTCACCAGATCGTCGAGGTGCCGCAGGTGCACGGCGTTCCTGCGCCAATCCTCGGTCTTGCTGAATGGAAATATTGCCGCGTAAGAACCCGCTTCGCGGATCGATTTGCCAATCAGCGTAAAAGATGAAATTTCGACATGATCCGCTATTTGCAAATGTCCCAGAATACCCGCACTGCCGCCAATCCGGCAATAACGCCCGATGGTAGTGCTGCCGGCAATGCCGACACATCCGGCGATCGCGGTATGCGCGCCGATGCGCACGTTGTGCGCAATCTGAATCTGGTTGTCCAGCTTCACTCCGTCCTCGATCACCGTGTCGTCCAGCGCGCCGCGGTCGATGGTGGTGTTCGCGCCGATCTCGACATCATTGCCGATCACCACGCGGCCGATTTGCGGAATCTTGATCCAGCGCCCCTCGTCCATCGCGATGCCGAAACCGTCCGAACCGATCACCGCGCCGGAATGCGCGATCAGGTTGTCGCCGATCACGCAGTCGTGATAAATAACCACATGCGGGTACAGCCTGGCATAGCTGCCGATGACCGCATTCGCGCCGATACAGCAACCCTCGCCGATGATGCTGAATGCTCCTATCGTCGCGCCCTCGCCAATCACCGCCATCGCGGCGATGCTGGCCGTCGCATCGATTCGCGCGCCTGCACCGATCACCGCGCCGTGGTGCACGCCCGGCCTGGCTTCTGGCAAGGGATTGAGCAGGGCCGAGACCTTGGCAAAATAGGCGTAAGGGTTATCCGAAACGATGCGCGGCAGATCGGTTGCCTCCGCATCCGCCTCGCCAAGAATCACTGCGCCGGCAGAGGTATTGGCAAGCTGCGTGCGATATTTACTGTTGGTGAGAAAGCTGATGTGGTTTGCCTGCGCCTTTTCCAGCGTGGCGATTTGCGAGATGCGCACCTCGGCATCCCCCAGCACATGCCCGCCGAACTGCGCCGCGATGTCAGCCAACCGATAGGAAATATCCATTGCCGCTTATTTTGCATCCTTGCCGTCGGTAGCTTCACCAGCGAGATGCTTGATCACCTTGTCGGTGATGTCTATCCTGGGATTGCGATATACCGCTTCCTGCAGGATCAGGTCGTATTTTTCCGCTTCGGCAATCGCCTGAATCGCCTTGTTGGCCTGCTCCAGAACGATGGACAGCTCTTCGTTCTTGCGCAGGTTCAAATCTTCGCGGAACTCGCGCTGCATGCGCTGCAGGTTTACATTCATCGCGGTCAATTCGCGCTCCTTGTTGCGATGATCCGCATCCGACAGCTTGCTGCCATCCTTCTCCAGCAAGGATTGCAGCTCTTTCGCCTGCCTCATCAGCTTCTTGATTTCCTGATCACGCCCGGAAAATTCCTTTTCAATCTTTTTTTCCGCCTTCGCCGCCGGCGCGGACTCACGCAACACGCGCTCGGTGTCCACCACACCCACCCTGAAATCCGCGGCCTGCGCCGACCCCATGCCCAGCAATATAACCAGCGTACATATTTTAATCGCCATCTTCATCACGCACTCCTTACTCGTTTAGAACATCGAGCCCAAGTTAAACTGGAATTTTTGCAGTTTATCCACCGGCTGCTTGTTGAGCGGCACAGCATAACTGAACTTGATCGGCCCCACCGGAGATATCCAGGTAATTGCCGCACCGGCAGAATAGCGCAATCCGGCGCTGCCCGGCAGATCGCCGGAGCCATAGACCGCGCCCGCATCAAAAAATCCGCTCAGGCGCACCGATTTTTCCTTGATTCCCGGAACCGGCATCAGCAATTCCACATTACCGACCACGCGCTTTGTGCCGCCCAGCGCCTGATCATCGAAATCGCGTGGCCCCAGCGAGTTGGAATCATACCCCCGCACCGAGCCGGTTCCGCCGGCATAGAAATTCTTGAAGAACGGCATCGGCTTGCCACCGTAACCGCCTCCGACACCGGCCTCGCCGTTCAACAGCAGGGTGATATCGCTGCTCACCGGATGGAACCATTGATGCTGGTAATTCAGCTTGTAATAGCGCATGTCGAACACCGGCAGCGCAATTTCCGCGTAGGCGTGCTGCACCGTACCCTGAGTGGTGTAAATCGCGCTGTCGCGGCTATCCCTGCCCCAGCCGATGCTCCCCAGCAAATTCCTGTTGGACGCGCCAAAAGTGTTGACGTACTGCGTCAAGCGTACCGGGGGATCCGTCAACAGCCCCAATTGGGTGCTTTCAAACGCCAGGCCGTAACTGATCGACTCATCCTCACCTATCGGCACGCCGAAACGCACCCCGCCGCCCATGGTTTTAGATGAATATTGGCTCACCGCCGTACTGCTCGAATCGGTGTTGCGCCTATAAACATCGAAGCCACGGCTCACGCCGTCATCGGTGAAATACGGATTGGTATAGGAAAGCGAATAAACCTGGTTGACCTTGCTGGTGTTGATTTGCGTCGAAACATGGTTGCCGCTGCCGAACAGGTTGGCCTGCGTCACGCCGGCCGACAGCGTTATTCCTTCGTTGTCGGAAAAACCCGCACCCACCGAAATGTTGCCCGTGGATTTTTCTTTCACCGAGACATTCACATCCATCTGATCGTTGGTACCCTGCACCGGCGGGGTTTCCACGTTAACCTCCTCGAAGAAGTTCAGCTTGTCAACGCGCTGCTTGGACTTCTTGATTTTCTCCACATCGAACCACGCCCCCTCGACTTGGCGGAACTCGCGGCGGATCACCTCATCGCGCGTCTTGTCGTTGCCCGCGATATTGATGCGGCGTATATACACGCGCTGCCCGGGGTCAATCACGAAGTTGAAAGCCACTTGGTGCTTTTCCTTGTCCAGCTCCGGGATCGCGTTCACGTTGGCAAAGGCGTAACCTTCTTGCCCCAGGCGCTCGCCAATCTTCTTGCTGGTTTCGGTCAATGCCTTGCGCGAAAAAGTGTCGCCCGCTTTTACCTGGATAAGCTTTTCGACCTCTTCCTTTGCGATCAGGGTATTGCCGGATACCCCCGTCCTGGAAACCGTGTATTTCTCGCCTTCGGTGATATTGATGGTGATGTAAATGTCTTTTTTGTCCGGCGTAATCGAGACCTGCGTGGAATCGATGCTGAACTCCAGATAACCGTTGTCCATGTAGAACGAGCGCATGGCTTCCATATCGGCCGACAGTTTCTGCTTGGAGTACTGGTCGCTGTTGCTGAACCAGCTCATCCAGTCCGGCGTGCTGAGCTTCATCATGTCCAGCAACTCGTCTTCCTCGTAGGCGCGATTGCCGACCAGGTTGATCTGCTTGATTTTGGAGACTTCGCCTTCCGCCACATTAAACACGATGCCGACGCGGTTACGCTCCAGCTCGGTGACGGTCGTCGTGACGCTGACGCCGTACTTGCCGCGCGCCACGTACTGGCGCTTCAATTCCTGGACAGCCTTGTCCAGCGCGCCCTTGTCGAAAATGCGCGCCTCGGCCAGCCCGGCATATTTCATGTTGTCCTTGAGCTGATCCTTCGGGAAATCCTTGATGCCGTTGAGTTCGATGCTGGCGATCGACGGACGCTCGCGCACCAGCACGATCAGCACCCCCTGCTCGACTTCCAGGCGCACATCCTTGAAGAACCCGGTGGCATACAGCGCGCGGATCGCCGCGGCGGCCTGCTGGTCACCCATGGTATCGCCGACCTTGACCGGCAGATAGCTGAACACCGTGCCGGCCTCGGTGCGCTGAACGCCCTCGATGCGGATATCCTTGACGGTGAACGGTTCAATTGCCCAAGCGGGAGACATGCAAAGCAGGGGAATAAGCCCCGCCAGTTTTCTTAATTTCATTTTCTAACCTGAGATTAGGCGATTAATATCGTTGTAGATCGCAAAGACCATCAGCATGCCGAGCAGCGCGATGCCGATTTTCTGGCCGACTTCCCAAGCCTGCTCGGAAACCGGACTGCCCTTGACCAATTCGGCGACATAATACAGCAAGTGTCCCCCATCCAATAAGGGGATGGGCAGCAAATTCAACACACCGAGACTGATGCTGATCAGCGCCAGGAAGCCGAGGTAGGCCGCCACGCCCATTGCGGCGGACTGGCCGGCATAATCGGCGATCGTGATCGGGCCGCTCAGATTTTTCATCGAAACCTCGCCCAGCACCATCTTGCCCAGCATCTTCAGGGTGACAGCGGAAGTTTCCCAGGTCTTGCGCAAAGACCGCTCGAACGCCTCAAACGGGCCATAGCTTACCTCGGTCAGCACCGCCTGCCAGGCCGCATTATCCACTTGCGGAGCCGCGCCGATCCTGCCCACGGTCTTGCGGGTGCCCGGCAAAGAGTTTTTCGGACCGGATTCGGCGACCGACAGCGGCACCAGTTCGATGCTCGAAGTTATTTCGCCGCGCTGGATATCGAGCCGTACCGTTTGCCCGGGGTGCGTGCGTATCATCTCCACCAGCTCGTCCCAATGCTGCATTGCCACTCCATTGGCGCGCAGGATACGGTCGCCCTCCTGCAAGCCGGCGCGTTGCGCCACGCTGTTTTTGGCAATCTTGCCGATGACGGGCAGGATAACCGGCCGGGAAAGATGCAACCCCAATTTATCGAGAAACTCGCCGTCCAGATCTTTCGCCTCCAGGCCGCCGATGTCGAGCAGGTGGAAAAGCGGCTCACCCTGCGCGCTGCGCGCTTCGATCCTGACTTCCCCCTGCCGCAGGGCAAGCTCCAGCAACGACCAGCGCAATTCCTCCCAGCTCGGAATCGTCTCGCCATTGATGCTGACAATGGTTTCACCCGGCTGCATCTGCGCGAAAGCAGCCGGAGAGCCCGGCGGCACCTCGCCCAGCACCGGTTTCAATCCCGGCACGCCGTGCACGAACAAAATCCAGTACAGCATGATCGCCAGCAAAAAATTCGCCAGCGGCCCGGCCGCCACGATCGCCATGCGTTGCAGCACCGGCTGGCGATTGAAGGCATATGGCAAATCTTCCGCAGCGACTTCGCCTTCGCGTTCGTCCAGCATCTTGACGTAGCCGCCCAGCGGAATCGCGGAAATCACCCACTCGGTGTCGCTGTTGGCGAAGCGTTTGCGGTAAATCACCTTGCCGAAGCCCACCGAGAAGCGCAGCACTCTTACCCCGCAGCGGCGCGCCACCCAGTAATGCCCGAGCTCATGGAACACCACCAGCAGCGCGATCGCGCCTACGAATGCAAGCAATGTAATCATTCTAAATATTCGGGCGTAGTAGGGGCACGGCGCGCCGTGCCCCTACAAGATCGCCGATGTGTTGTTGTGCCATACGGCGCGCGTCGGCATCCGCGCCCAGCACATCGTCGAGGCTGCCGACCTTGCCGACCGGCAGCGCGTCCAGCACCGCCTCGATGACATGCGGAATCGACAGGAAGGAAATCCGACTGTCGAGAAAAGCCGCCACCGCCGCCTCGTTCGCGGCATTCAGTATCGCCGGGGCCGTGCCTGCCGCGCGCAATGCCTGATAGGCCAAGGCCAGACACGGAAAGCGCCCGAAATCGGGCGCGGTGAAATCCATCGTCGCAACCTTGAACAAGTCCAGCGGCGCGACACCGGAATCGATGCGCTCCGGCCAGGCCAGGCCATAGGCAATCGGTATGCGCATATCCGGATTGCCGAGCTGCGCCAGCACCGAACCGTCCACATATTCGACCAGCGAATGGATCACGCTCTGCGGATGCACCACCACCTGGATATCGTCGGCGCCCGCATTGAACAGCCAGTGCGCCTCGATGACCTCCAGCCCCTTGTTCATCATGCTCGCCGAATCCACCGAAATTTTTCTGCCCATGCTCCAGTTCGGATGCGCGCAGGCCTGTTCCGGCGTGACATGCTGCAACTCTTCCAGCGGCGTATTGCGGAACGGCCCGCCGGAAGCGGTCAGCAGAATGCGGCGCACGCCGTTTTTCGCCAGGTCGCCGTCATAGCCGCGCGGCAGCGTCTGGAAAATCGCGTTGTGTTCGCTGTCGATGGGCAACAGCACGGAGCCGCTGGCGCGCACCGCATCCATGAACACGTTGCCCGCCATCACCAGCGTTTCCTTGTTCGCCAGCAGGATTTTTTTGCCGGCGCGCGCCGCCGCCAGTGTCGGCCGCAACCCCGCCGCGCCGACGATCGCCGCCATCACCGTATCGGTTTCGGGCAGGACGCAGACCTGCTCCAATGCCGCCGCGCCGCTCAATACCTCGATACCCAGACCCGCTGCGCGCACGCGCTCGCGCAACTGCATGGCAGCATCCTCATCCAGCATTACCGCATAGCGCGGCTTGAACTGCACGCATTGCCGGAACAGCAAATCGGCCTGGCTGTTTGCCGTCAGCGCAACAATTTGGAATTTACCGGGATGGCGCGCCACCACATCCAGCGTGCTGGTGCCGATGCTGCCGGTAGAGCCTAATACGGTTAAATTTTGCATTAGAAATCAGTCAGCCACAATTTAATGGGGAAAGCCGTAGGGGCGATTCATGAATCGCCCGTACTAGCCTATCCGTTGTAACAGCATCGCCATCGCGGCGAGCGGCAGGGTCGAGGTCAGCGCATCGATGCGGTCCAGCAATCCGCCGTGTCCCGGCAGCAACGCACCGCTGTCCTTGACACCTGCCTGGCGCTTGATCGCCGACTCGAACAAATCGCCGATCACCGCCAGCCCTACCCACCACCAGGCAGCCAGCAGCAAAACCGGCGACACTTCGCGATGCGAAAAATAGGGGCTATAACTCCATACCAGCGCCACATAAACCGATACGCCGAGCAATGCGCCCGCCACGCCTTCCCAGGTCTTGCCCGGGCTGATGCTCGGGGCGAGCTTGTTCCTGCCGAATTTGCGCCCGGCGAAATAGGCCGCGATATCCGCCACCCATACCAGCCCCATCATGAACAGCAGAATCCACGGCTCGGGGTTTGCGGCACGCAAGTCCAGCATCGCCAGGCCGGTCGGAACCAGCACCGCCCATCCGGTCAGCGCCATGAGCAGCGGCTGGCGAACCTTCCAGCCTGCCATCAACCAGGCCGGCACGATGATCAGCCACAGCAAGGCCGATACGGCATAGACCGACAGATGAATATAAATCTGTTGCGCTTCGGTGGTGCCGGCATCCGCCCACAGCAGCCCCAGCATCGACAACAGGGTCAGCCCCCAGTAGAGATTCGCCTTCCCGCCGCTCAACCCGGACAGGCGCGACCACTCGACGGCTCCCTGCACGACCATCGCCACGATCAGCGCCGCCCACACGGCAGGCGGCAGCGCAAACAGCACCGCCAACAGCAATGCCAGCAGGGCAGCGGCAGTAGCTATCCGCGTTTTAAGCACCGGCTTTACCCTGCGGCTGCCCGCCGCCCGGCAACTGTTCACTGGTCCGGCCAAAACGCCGTTCGCGCTTTTGATACGAGTCGATCGCCGCATCCAGCTCCTTGCGCCCGAACGCCGGCCACAAAACATCGGTGAAATACAGCTCGGTATAGGCCAGTTGCCACAACATGAAGTTGCTGATGCGCTGTTCGCCGCCGGTACGGATGAACAAGTCCGGTTCGGGCGCATCGCTCATGGAAAGATAGGGGGACAGATCCTCTTCCGCAAAACCTTGTACCAGTTGCGGATGCTCCTTGAGCATGGCTTGCACCGCATGCATCACGTCCCAGCGCCCGCCATAATTGGCGGCGATGGTCAGCACCAGCCCGGTATTATTAACAGTAAGGTGCTCGGCATGCTGCATGGCCTGCTTGAGCTTGTCGTCAAAACGGCTGCGGTCACCGATGATTTTCAGGCGAATGTCGTTTTCATGCAGCTTGGCGACTTCGCGCTCCAGCATCTTCAGGAACAGCGTCATCAGAAAGGAAACTTCGTCAACGGGGCGCCGCCAGTTTTCGCTGCTGAACGCGAACACGGTCAGATACTCCACACCCAGCTCGCGGCAACTTTTCACCACCTCGCGCAACGCTTCCACACCGCGCTGATGTCCCATCACACGCGGCAAAAACCGCTGCTTCGCCCAGCGTCCGTTACCATCCATGATGATGGCAACATGACGCGGGACGCGGGCAATATCCGGGATGATACGGGTGGAACTGGATGGGAGATTTGCCATTATTCCAAGCTCGGTTGGAACTAAACGGCCATCAGGTCGACTTCTTTGGCTGCCAATGCCTTGTCGATTTCTGCAACAAAGCGATCGGTCAATTTTTGTACTTCATCCTGCAAACGCCGCTCCACATCTTCGGCGATCTCTTTATTTTTGAGCGCTTCTTTGAGCGAATGATTGGCATCACGGCGGATATTGCGCACCGCAATTTTGGCGTCTTCGCCCTCTGACTTGATTACCTTGATCAAGTCGCGGCGGCGTTCTTCGGTCAGCATCGGCATCGGCACGCGGATCAGATCGCCGTTGGTAGACGGATTCAGGCCCAGATCGGAATCGCGTATCGCCTTTTCCACTTTCGAGACCATGTTCTTTTCCCACGGCTGCACGCCGATGGTGCGCGAGTCAACCAGCGTTACGTTGGCCACTTGAGTGATCAATGTCGGGCTGCCGTAGTAATCCACCATCACATGATCCAGCAAGCCGGTATGCGCCCGTCCGGTACGCACCTTGCCCAAGTCCGCCTTCAACGCTTCCAGCGACTTTTGCATTTTTTGTTCGGTCGTTTTTTTGATTTCCACAATCATGGTTTACCTCCTTAGCCGGACGAGCCGGAACCAAATGTAGGTCGGGCTCCGCCCGACATGGTGGGCGGAGCCCACCCTACAGCTACTTTTCCAAGATCAATCCACCCGCACCAGCGTCCCTTCGCCTTCGCCCATCACCACCCGCTTCAACGCGCCCGTCTTGAAAATACTGAATACGATGATCGGCAGCTTCTGGTCGCGGCACAGCGTCAGCGCCGTCGCATCCATCACCTTGAGATTCTTGCCGATCGCCTCATCGAAACTCAGGCTCTGGTAGCGGATCGCATCGGGGTCTTTCTTGGGGTCGGCGGTATAAACACCATCCACCTTGGTGGCCTTGATCACCACATCGGCAGACATTTCCACGCCGCGCAACGCGGCAGCGGTGTCGGTGGTAAAGAACGGGCTGCCGATACCGGCCGCGAAAATCACCACCTTGCCGTCTTCCAGATAACGCAGCGCCTTGCCGCGGATGAACGGCTCGGCGACCTGCTCCAGACTCAGCGCGGACTGCACGCGGCAATCCAGCCCGGCGCGCTTCATCGCGTCCTGCAACGCCATTGCATTCATCACCGTGGCCAGCATGCCCATGTAATCGGCAGTCGCGCGATCCATCCCCGCCGCAGCCGGAGCCACGCCGCGGAAGATATTGCCGCCGCCGATCACGATCGCCACTTCCACGCCCAGCCCGACTACTTCCGCAATCTCGGCGACGATGCGCTCGATCACCGTGCGATTAATGCCATAGCTGTCGTCGCCCATCAGGGCTTCGCCCGACAGCTTGAGTAGGATGCGTTTATAGGCCGGCTTCATGGCGTTCAACCCTTGGCGGCAGCCGCTGCGGCAGCCACTTCCGCCGCGTAGTCTTCGACCTTCTTCTCGATACCCTCGCCCACCACGAACATCTGGAACGCGGTCACCGAAGCGCCCTTGCTCTTCAGCAATTGCTCAATGGTCTGCTTGCCGTCTTCCGCCTTGACGAACACCTGCCCGAGCAGCGTCACTTCCTTGAGGAATTTCTGCACCGTGCCATCGGCGATCTTCTCCAGCATCGCGTCCGGCTTGCCGCCTTCGCGCGCCTTCTCGATGGCGATGCGGCGTTCGGTGGCGATATCTTCCGGATTCACGCCGGATGCGTCGATCGACTTCGGCTTGCTCGCCGCGATGTGCATGCAGAGGTCGCGTCCCAACGTCTCATCGCCGCCGGTAAAGTCCAGCAGCACACCGATCTTGCTGCCGTGCAGGTAGCTGGACAGCTTGCCGGTGGTGGTCGCATAGCGCTCGAAACGACGGATGCTGACGTTTTCGCCGAGCTTCATCAGCAGCGCCTTGCGGGTTTCTTCCACGCTGGCGGAGCCGTTGGCAAGGGTCATGCCGGACAAGGCTTCAATATCGGCCGGATTGTTTTTCGCCACCGTCTCGGCGACATTTTTCGCGAACGCAACGAAGTCATCATTCTTGGCCACGAAGTCGGTTTCGCAGTTCACTTCCGCCACCGCGCCGGTCTTGCCGTCATTCGCGATGAACGCGCTGACCACGCCTTCGGCGGTCACGCGGGAGGATGCCTTGCTCGCCTTCGCGCCGCTCTTGATGCGCATTTGCTCTTCAGCCTCTTTCATATCGCCGTTGGCTTCGACCAGTGCCTTTTTGCATTCCATCATGCCCAGGCCGGTTGCCTCGCGCAGTTCCTTAACCATGCTTGCAGTAATTTCTGCCATCTTCAAACTCCATAATAAAACTTATAAAAAAAGGGGCTCGCGCCCCTTTGTGCGCCTGGTTAAAGCCTAGGCGGCTTGCTCTTCTGCTGCTGCAACCTGCTCGACCAACTCGTTCAGGGCTTGCGCACGGCCTTCCAGTACCGCATCGGCGATGCCGCGGGCATACAGGCGGATCGCTTGCGTGGAGTCGTCGTTGCCCGGAATGATGTAGTCCACACCGAGCGGGGAATTGTTGGTGTCGACGATGCCGATCACCGGGATGCCCAGCTTCTGCGCTTCGACGATGGCGCCCTTTTGATAGCCCACGTCGATCACGAACAGCGCGGACGGCAAACCTGGCATATCCTTGATGCCACCCAGGCTGCGATCCAGTTTCTCCAGTTCGCGCTTCATCATCAACGCTTCTTTTTTGGAAATTTTTTCATTCGTACCATCGAGAGTCATCTGCTCCAGGTCGCGCAGGCGCTTGATGGATAGTTGCACGGTCTTGTAGTTGGTCAGCATACCGCCCAGCCAGCGATGATTCACGAACGGCGAACCCGCGCGGACGGCTTCCTCTTGCAGGATGTCACGCGCCTGGCGCTTGGTCGCCACAAACAGGATCGTGCCCTTCTTTGCGGACAGTTTGCGCACAAAAGCCTCGGCTTCGGCAAACAGCGTGACGGTTTTTTCCAGGTTGATGATGTGAATCTTGTTGCGGTGGCCGAAGATGAACGGCGCCATCTTGGGATTCCAGAAACGTGTTTGGTGGCCGAAATGAACACCGGCCTCCAGCATTTGACGCATAGTTACAGCCATGATTACTCCAATCGTAAGGGTTAAAAACTACCACTCGCCAGCCTGACTCTTATGAGCACCCCAACTTGCGCGAGCGGGAAATTCGCTCCGGTCTATTCCGAAGCGGCGCGCATTCTATCACTAATGCGACACTTCCCTCAATCGACACTTGCCTTGCATCACGACCCTACTCGCGCAAGATCGCCAGCGGCGGCAGCACGGCCAGCCGCCGCGTGCCCAGCCACCCCGCCAGCATCACTACCAGCATCCCGCCCAGCCCGCCGATCGGCCAGATGATCACGCTCGCTTGATACGGGATTTCCAGCACGAAGCGCGCCAGCACCCAGCCCAGCAGCACCGCGCCGGTAGCGGCGAGCAGGCCGCTCAGCAACCCCAGCGCGGCGAATTCAGAGAGGTGCAAACGCCGCAGGTAGCGGCTGTCCGCGCCCAGGGTGCGCAGGATCGCCGCCTCGTTGATGCGTTCGTCCTGCGTGGCGAGCAGCGCGGCATACAGCACCGCGAGGCCGCTCAGCAGGGTGAACAGGAAGATCACGCTGGCGGCCTGCGCGATCTGCTCCATGATGCCGCGCACCTGCTCGATCATCGCGCCGGTGTCGATCACCAGAAGATTGGGGAACTCCCGCGCCAGCCGGTCGCCAGCTTTTACCTGGTCAGGCGGCAGATAGAAGCTGGTGAGATAGCTCGCCGGATAACCCTTCAGCAGCTCCGGCGTGGCGATCACGAAAAAATTCACCTTCATCGAATCCCACTGCACGCTGCGCAGACTGGTCACGCGCGCGGTGAAGCGGCTGCCGGCCACATCGTAGGCAAGCCCATCGCCGAGGCGGATGCCGAGCCGGTCGGCGATGCCTTCTTCGACCGAAAACTGCGCCAACCCCTCCCCAGCCCTCCCCTTTTCAGGGGAGGGTGACCACCAACTGCCGCTCACCAGCTCGTTCCACTCCGGCATCTGCTCGGCCCAGGAAAGGTTGAATTCACGCTCCACCAGATCGCGGGCGCGCGGGTCGGCATAACTTTCGGCATTAATGGGCGCGGCATTGATGGCAACCAGGCGCCCGCGCACCATCGGCAGCAACTGCGGCTGCGGCAAAGACTGGCGCGCGAAAAAATCCACCACCGCCTGTTGCTGGTCCGGCTGGATGTTCACGATGAAGCGGTTCGGCGTATCCGGCGGCAGCTTGCCCTGCCAGCTTTGCAGCAGGTCGCCGCGCACCAGCGTCAGCAGCAGCAGCGCCATGCCGCCCAGGCCGAGTGCCACCACTTGCAGCGCAGAGTCGCGCCCGTGCCGCGCGAGGTTGTTGAGCGCATGCCGCAGTTGCGCGTGAAAGCGTGACGAATAGCGCGCCAGCCCGTGCAGCAGCAGCCAGGCCAGCAGGCCGAAGCCCAGCAGCCCGGCAAGCAGCCCGCCGAGCATCGTGAATCCCAGTTTGACCGAGCCGGAATGCCACAGGAACAAGGATGCCAGCACCAGCAAGGCGAGACCCCAGGCCAGCAAGGCGTTCGCCTGCGGCGCGCCGAGTTCGCGGCGCAGCACGCGCAGCGGCGACACCTTGCGCAATTGCAGCAACGGCAGGAAGGCAAAGCCGAGCAGCAGCGCGAAGCCGCTGGCCGCGCTCTTGATCGCGGGCAGCACGGAAGGCTGCGGCAGCTCCGTGTCGCGCATCGCTTCGATGTATCCGGCCAGCGCCGCCTGCGTGACATAGCCCAGCAGACAGCCGAGCAGCACCGCGACCACGCCGAGCAGCAGGAACTGGTACATGAACAGGCGCAGCACCTGCCCCTGCTGCGCGCCGAGGCAGCGCAGCATCGCGCAGGTATCCAGGTGGCGCAGCACGAAACGCCGCGCCGCCAGCGCCATCGCCGCGCCCGCAAGGATCGCCGCGGTCAGCGCGGCAAGCCCGAGGAAATGCTCGGCACGTTCCAGCGCGCTGCGTATCTCCGGCCGCGCATCGCGCACGTCTTCCAGCTTCTCGCCGTTCAAGAGTCCCGGCTTTAGCTCGTCGCGCAACGCCTCGACCTGCCGCGCCTCGCCTGCGACCATCAGGCGGTAGGTGATGCGGCTGCCCTCTTGAATTAGACCCGTCGCGGCGAGGTCGGCATCATTCATCAGCACGCGCGGCGCGAAGCTGTAGAAACCGACCGCATGGTCGATGTCGCGCATGATGCGCGCCGCCACCGTGAAGCGCAGATTGCCGATGCCGACCTCGTCGCCGACGCGCAAATCCAGCCGGCGCAGCAAGCGCCCGTCCACCCACACCGTGCCACGCAGGGGAATGGAACCTTGCCTCTCACCCAATTGCAGGGGCTTGTAGGTTGGGTTAGCAGCTTTATCGCGTAACCCAACATCGCCATGTGCCGGAACACTGCTGACAGAATTCCCTCCCCCTGGCAGGAGGAGGGCTAGGGAGGGGGTCGAGCCGGCACCGTCGTCGATCTCGATCCTGCCGCGCAACGGATAACCCGCCCCGACCGCCTGGATTTCGGAGAGCAGGGTCTGCTCGCGATGCGCCACCATGCTCAGAAACGACCGGCTCTCCACCATTTGCAGCCCGTGCGCCTGCGCAGCAGCGCGATAGGCGGGCGGCAGCGGGCGCGCCGAAACGATGCGCAAATCCGCGCCGATCAGGCTGGTCGCCTCCTGCTGCAGCGCCAGCCGCACGCGGTCGGCGAACAGCCCGACGGTCGCGAGGCTGCCCACCGCGAGCACCAGCGCCAGCAACAGCACGCGCCACTCGCCCGCGCGCCAGTCGCGGCGCAACAGGTTGAGGGAGAGGCGGAGGAGATTCATTTTTTATTCACCATGAAATCGTGGCCTGATTCCCGATTGTTTCTTACATTTCACCCGGGTTACTCTTACTATAATTGTACCGGCTGAGTTGGTGCGTTAGTCATGGAAAAGGAAAAATATGAAGAACAGATTCGACGTTCCCATTGCGCAACTTTCATTCACCCAAAAACTGGATTTGATGGAGATGCTTTGGGCGGACATGATCGGCAACGAAAAAAATCTGGCATCTCCAGCCTGGCATGAAGCCGTTCTCAATGATCGCGAGGCGGCCCTGGATGCAGGCAAGATAACCGTATCCAACTGGGAAGAAGCCAAGGAAAGAATCAAGAAAAACGTCTCATGAGGGTAAAAAATCCTCAGCGTTGCGGAGGACGACCTCGAAGAAGGTTACAGATTCCATGAGTCACAAGCAGACGGTCTCGGCACCTATTTTCTTGATACGCTTTACTCTGACATTGACTCGCTGGCCTATTTTGCGGGGATGCACCGCATCGTGCTGGGCTACCACCGGCTACTCTCCAAACGTTTCCCGTTCGCTGTTTATTATCGTGTCGCTGGCGATGAAGTCATCATATTCGCCGTGCTTGATTGCCGCCGAAATCCAAGCTGGATAAGGGCAAAGCTAACCAAGTGATGAATTATGCCACGCTGGCTATGGGGCGCGAATTTAATCCGAACCTGACCCCCTTAAAATTACTTTATCACCCTTGCTTTTAACAACAAAGCGCTTAATATTGCCGCCATAAGGAGATTGATTATGCGAACAGTCAAATTTACATCTTGGCAGGACGGCGAGTTTTTTATCGGCTTCCTGAATGAATATCCCGACTACCAAACCCAGGGAATGCATAAGGAAGAGCTTGCCGAAAATCTAAAGGACTTGCTGAATGATCTGGAATCGGGACATGTGCCATATGTCCGCAAGGTTGAAGAGTTGATGGTCGCGTAAATGAAAAGGCGTGACTTGGTCAAGGCGCTTGAAGACATGGGGTGCATCCTCGTCCGTCACGGTGGTCGGCATGACTGGTATACCAACCAGCAGACCAAACAATCCCAACCCGTTCCTCGTCACAACGAAGTCAACGATAACCTTGCAAAATCCATAATCAAGAAACTAAGCTAGCACCTGGCGATACAGCCGCTGAGCACTTAACCGTGGTCTGTCCCCGATTGTTTATGTCCCCGATTGTTTACGCGCGATGGGCAACGCATGACTCGCAGCCAAGACGGTTCGCTACTCCTTTCTTGTATCGGACTTTCACCGACTATCACTTGCCAGTTTGTGCTGGCGCACTCCCCTATTATTCCTTGGAACACAGCCCCTTTAATTCTGCGGGGTGCTTTTATTTGACGCGGCAATGCATTCGCATTACCATAAACGCTCAATATTTCACTGGAGGGAGCACGCCATGGCTCACGCGCTCAAACTCGAATCCACATTGACCGACCGCTACCAGACCACAGTTCCAAACGCGGTGCGCCACGCGCTCAAGCTGGGCAAACGCGACAAAATTCGCTATCTCATCCAACCGGACGGAGGTGTGATGTTGGCGCGCGCATCCGGCGAGACCGGGGATGACCCTGTGCTGGGGAAATTCCTGAATTTTCTGGCGAGCGACATGGCCACCCACCCCGAACACCTGAAAAGTATTGATGCCGGGTTGCGCAAGCGCATCAAGTCTCTGGTAAAAAATGCCAAGGTTGACCTTGATGCACCCTTGGCGGCTGAAGACGAATGAGTTTGCCGTCGCCCACCTTGGTCATTCCAAAATGGTAATTAATGGCTGGACGATTTTCGCACATCCGCTTTTTCTCGATACCCTTGAAGCACTTGCCGCCCAAGTAGCCGCGTTGCAGCAAAAAGACCCAAGCGGATATATCAACAAGAACGCAACCAAACGCCTGGCCGCCATCAATAAACTGGCATTTGAAGTCATCCCGCAGAATCCGGCGCGACCGGAATATCGTCAGGGAGCAACGCTGGGAGATGATCGCAAACACTGGTTCCGTGCCAAATTTTTCCAGCAATACCGTTTATTTTTCCGCTACCACGAGGAAAGCAAAATCATTGTTTACGCTTGGGTCAACGACGAAAAAACCAAGCGCGCATACGGCAGCGATACCGATGCCTACCAGGTTTTCCAGCGCATGCTGAAAAGCGGAAGCCCGCCAGATGATTGGCTGGATCTATTGGCCGAAGCGAAGCGTGCGGGTAAGAGGCTCAGAAAAAAGTAATGCGAAGCTGGCCACTTTAATTGCTAAATGTCATTGCTTCTCCCTGCGGCGAGTCAGCAACTTGTCATGCTGGAAGAATGAACGCCTCGGTGCGATGCCCAAGTCGAGGAGTTCGTGCGGTGAAAGCTTCCTTGCTGCGTTAAGCACCTTATCGAGTTCCGCCATATACAGGGGCTCTATCTGCCCATCAACCCATGAGACGAGTTCCCGCAGCTTCGGTATCTCGGATTCGCCGATCGGGATAAGACGATGGCTGCGCGTGGTAGCTGAGATTACGCCCTGAGGAGTCATTCCCCTCATCTCGAATTCCAGCATCACGGCGTTGTCTTCAGACGAGTTGACTGAATGGGCAACGTGCTTGTTGCGAATCTCAATAAAATAGTTGTGTGTTTTATTGATATGCTCCGGCGCCGTATCAAGCAGGGTGTGCTCAAGTGAGCGACGAAAACCGGAAGCAAAGCATCGTGCATAAGCGATGACACACGCGGTGGATACAGCCTCCCACACCAGCAATGGCTGGAGCGGTTCCTTCGACATTGGGGCGGGAGACAACGCCTCAAGCACTGAACAGTATTCAAGGACGCGATTCAAATCGTGTCGAATACCGCCGAGACAGGCAAGCTCCTCCGCTTCATCTGTGTCGAAGTGCCTGATTAGCGTAAATTCGCGGTCGGTGGTCATGACAGATAAACCCCGCCGTTTTTGACAACCAGTGCACGCTTCCCAATGCGCTGCACACACCATTGCCCAGAATCTCCATATTGACAAAGACGGAGTAAAGTTTCATCGCCAAAATCAAAGAATACCGGCATGGTTGAATCAAACCAAACACTGCGTGGCTTCTTCCACGTAAAGAAATGATGCCCCCTGTAGTTCTCGGCCACCTGATCGGCAATAAGTTTGGAATCGTGCAATTCTGCCAATGCCGAACCTACCATTTGTTCTGATTTCCTCCAGAACGCGGAAGCGCAGTTTGGGAAGAAGACTACGTCCTTTAGCAAATCCGCTTGGGGGTGTGGTAGCGGAGCTTTCTGTATTTCAAAGTTAGCCGCAAAGCCCTTGGCATCAACAATCCAGATCATCCTGCCGTAGAAGCGCTCTCTGGACTGAAGTTCTTCTAGTGGCATTGGAGAGTGCTGAAGTTCAATTACCAGACCTCTCTCGGTTTTGATATCCGCGACGTGTTTCTCACCGGTGCTACTGTCGAAATGAACAATTTCGCGCAACTTTTCCGGGAACAGCGATTTCCAGTTGCGATGCCAATCAGTTTCATTTTCCCACCAGGGGTCACAGTGAAATTTTCCATGATGAGCCCAATGCCAAGCGATTTTGCTACCACATTTCGGCAGGCATTCTCGTCCACATGCAGGACAAAGGCCGCGAAGTTGAGGTTGTGGCAAATGGCGCTCGTTATTTACAAGGGCGTACTGCATTAGTTGAAAGTGGTTGGAGGTGGTTATGGTCGGAGCAAATCAGCCGCATCGTAACCTTCACGGGTGACACGAAATATCTCTCCCTTGTGTCCGACCGACTGAACTAGGCCGTTTCGATCCAATTCATCAACTGCGCCTTCCCAGATTGCTCGCGACCGTGGGTCATTGGGTTCAACAAAATTTCGACCATTTGCCTGTACGGTAGAACCACCCATCCATGCAATAACTAAAATATCGCCGCCACCGGCGACCGCTTCCAACAGCAGTTCTTTAGCTTCACGGGATAGGTTAGGCGCACCTGTTACTTTTGACGCTCCAGCCGGTGCAGCGATTATCCCGATGGCTGTCGGAAATAACGCAGTGAGGTATGGATTGCTGTTGAGCGTTATTGCGAGGTGCCGTCTGATTTTGTCATGGAACTCACTCGTTGATTCGTATGAATAAAATAAGCCACGAGCCTTGCAGTCATTCCTGAACTTGGTAAGCGCAGCGTATTGATCTTGATCGACACTATCCATCGCTACTGGCGCGGAAGAAAAATAGATCATTGCAGGCTTGCCTGCGGAAACATGCTCCTCAATCTCCTCGACGGTACCGCTTGCTGAGTTTTGTGTTGGCGTGCCAAGTCGAGTCCAAAAAACGGCAATGAGTAGATCACTATTTTTGAGAACCTGCCAATTTATAATTGATTGAGGATGATCGCCCATCAATGGCGAAGAGTGTGTCTCCCAGCCAACTGGTAGCAACACTATGTGCCGAGTGAATGCATTCACCGCATTCCATTCATGGATAACCTCACGAACGATATTGCGCTCGATTTGGACATCGCTAGGTGAAGCGATCATTACATTGCAAGCAGTTGCCTCAAATGTCATTTTTTATAGACCTCGTGCCTTTCCGCGAATTTAATCCGAACCCGCCCCCCCTTTAATTTCACTACGCGGGCTTTAGGGCTCTTCGACAAGTGTTGCGCCATGCAGCCCCATTCCGAGAGTGAAGAGATTTTCTTTATCGTCTTGGCGAGCTTCATGGAGCCGCTCTAGGACAGTCCTGACGTCTTCGCGCGCACGCATTGGAAACTCCTTTGTCCTTGCCAACTGTTCCCAGTCTGTGAGCAACTCTTCATGGTAAGCAGCATGATAGTTCGCAGTGGTTCGCGTGATTGGCTTGGAGTGAATTTCGCCTGAACGACCGTGCGCCATAGTGTTCCGGAAGTTCAATAGTTTCGCGATCGTTTGTAGCGGTCGTGCTCCAGCACCATCTGAAAAGCAGACCCCAAGCTTCTCGGACAATAGTTCGAATTTCGACCATGGCGGCAAGCGCTCAACTTCATCCCAGCATGCGAACGTTCTTTCGCCAACGTGGTTGAGATAAGCCTCGAAGACAAAGGCCGTCATGACTACGCTGGAAAGAAACAGGTTCGGGGAGTTGTCTCGGCTTTCTATGGCATCGTCGAGGAGGCACTTGGATGTGTGCCATAACTCGGCATACATGTGAACGGTACGCTGCTTAGTGACAATTACTTTTCGTGACTTAGACATTATTGAAAGGCCTCTCGTTAATATCGCCCCAAAGTTCAACGGCGAACACACCTATATACGATAGTCGTTGCATCAAGGCGGCAAGTAGCCCACCCCTGACAACTCTATTTCACTCGGAGCAATAACGATTGTGCCCATGCAAGCAAGCCCTCTATCCGACATTTTTAAGATTGCTGACGCAAAGCGACTCAGGATGAATGCGTGCAATATCTTTGATTGAGCCAATCAATAGCTTCTTTTCAGCCACTGTACCGGATTTCGCCTCTTCCTGAAAATCGTAGAGCTTGCTGATAACAATTTTCACTCCAAGCGGATCGATGCAAAAAGATTTCTTGCCTTTTCCAAATGCGAAACGAAATTCCTTTTGATCTGCGTAGGAAATGTTTTTCGCGAACGCGATCTTGGTGGGATCCTTTACATCAAACTCGGCGCCCTTGCCCGGATCGTAATATATGGCTGGCCCGCAAAGCAATCCGATAGATTTATTGGTTGAAACCAGAGACATCACTTTTCGTCGAATCCGTTTTGCCAACTCTTCAGGATTGTATATTTCAATGCAACAATCCGCCTTGAAATCATGGAATAGCACCTTATCAAAAATTTCCGAAGTACAGAACACGAATACCAAATCAGAATCAATTTCGTTCAAGGATGTAAAGTCGCCATGAATCGTATTACCCGTACTCAAATTCTCAAGGGTTGCACCCCCTTCTGGTCTGTCGCGGTGGATGCCCTCCGTTACATCACCCCTATTTTTGCAATCCAATCGCTTGAAGTAGGAAAGATTTTTGAACAGTATCTCTCCGCGCAAAAATGCATTGGCATGTTGTGACGGGAGATATTTATAGAGAGCCATGCAGTTACTTCACTCGCCAAACCCAGCCAGGCAATGCTTCCAGCCGAGCTTTTCGCTCTATCGACAGGTTGGCTTTTGCTTTTCGTTGATTACTTACCCAGCTACCGAGTCGATAACCATCTGGTGTTTTACATAGTGCGGGAACCTTGGCATGTCCTTCCCGGTCCGCGAATTCCTTGAGTAACTGGAACCATTCGTCCCACTGTTTTTTCTCCCCTGTAACTCTAACTCGTAATGCCCAGCTCCAACCTGGTAAGGCCTCCAGCCGTGCCTTGCGCTCCGGCGACAGGCTGTCTTTTGCAACACGTTGGGTACTTACCCAGTTACGAAGTCGATAACCATCTGCCGTCTTGTAATCTTGAGGAACCTTGGCATGCCCCTCCCGATCTGCGAATTCCTTGAGATGGCGAAATCCTTCATCCCACTTCTTATCTGCACGAGCATCTCGACCATCCCAACTCCAACTAGGCAATGCCTCCAGCCGAGCTTGACGCTCTGGTGATATGGATAAATCATGTAACAGGTTGCCCCATCCGTTTGCTTCCAACCGTGATTTGCTCTCCAATGAAAAGTTATCTTTCCCCGCACGTTGTGCAATTACCCAATTGCCAAGGCAGTATCCATCTGCTGTTTTATATCGCTTAGGAACATTAGCATGGCCTTCACGGTCTGCGAATTTTTTGAGGTGGCGAAAGCCTTCTTCCCACTTATCTAACAAGGGATCCCAACTCCATCCGGGTAATGCCTCTAGCCGAGACTGCTGCTCTGGTGAAAGTTGGTCTTTCACCACACGTTGTCTGCTTACCCAGTTACCAAGCTGATATCCATCAGCCGTTTTGTAACCCCCAAGAACCTTGGCATAACCTTCCCGGCCTACATATTCACCGAGATAACGAAATCCTTCTTCCCAATGGCCTGCATGCCGATGCCTAACCTTCCAAACCCAACCGGGCAATGCTTCCAGCCGTGTCCTGCGCTCCGGCGACAGGTTATCTTTTGCCACTCGTTGATTACTTACCCAGAGACCAACTCGATAGCCATCTTCTGTTTTGAATAGCGCAGGAGGCAAACAATGACCCTCCCGCTCCACAAACACCTCCAGCAACCCAAACCAGAAATTCCAGGACGCCGTGACCTGCTCAACCAGATGAGTGCGCAGCGCGCTGCCAAAATCCGCATCCACGGTGGCAGGCAGATCAATGGTGATTTTTCGCAGGCTCTCGGCGCTGACACCTGCGCCGGATTTTCTGCCCATCTCAGTCCTGATCTGATCCAGCTCGCAGGCCAGCACATCGTCGTGCGCCTTCAACGCATCCAGCACCTCCCAGATGGGTTTGAAGTTGCTGGCCTCTATCGTGTCTTCGGCATTTTCTCCGGCGGCAATAAACACCGGCAATACAATCGTACCTGCCTTCTTGTCCGGACTCAGGCGAATGGCGCGGCCCACGGCCTGGATGATGTCCACCTGGCTGCTGCGCGGATCGATGAACGCGACGCCGTCGAGGGAGGGTACGTCCACGCCTTCGGACAGGCAGCGCGCATTGCTCAGTAGCCCCCTCCTCAATCCGCCCCCGGTGCCCCCTATCCAACTTTCCCCCGCAGGCGGGAGAAAGGGCAAACGAGAAAGGCAATCTTCACTTCCTGCGGGAGAGGAGGCAAACGAGAGAGGCAAATTTGAATCTTCGCCGCGTTCATCTGCGCCTAAGTTTTTGAGTTGGTCGAGTTTGATCTTGCGTTTGTTGGCGGGCATGTTGCCGGATACGAAGTCGGTGCGCAGGGTTCCGCCGGGGCGGTGTTCGTCGCTGATCCACTGCATCGTTTGCTGAATGTCGGTGGCAAAGGCTTCGGCGCGGTTGACGCGGCTGTGGAAGCTGATGATGCGCTTGAGGTCGTAGTCCTTGATGGCCTTGAGCAGGCCGATCTGGGCGGCGAGCGATTCGCTGTCGGTTTCGATGCCTGTGCCGGTGCTGACGAGTTCGCGGTTGGCGATCCACTGCGCGATGGTGGGGTCGTCCACGCCGATGATGACGACGCGGTAGTCGGTGAGCAGTTTGCGTTCGATGGCTTTGCCGAACGGCAGGGCATACAGGACTGCGCCAAACAGGGCGGCGTCATCCATGCCGACCACTTCGACGCCGCGATCTTCGGCGGCTTTATGGACGGTGCTGGAGTAGGTGCGCGGGGTGGCGGTGGCGAATAAGCGCTTGGCGCTGCGTATCTGGCCGTTGTCGAGGATGGCGGTGAAGTCGCTGCCTGCCTTGCCCGCGCAACGGTGGGCTTCGTCCGCCACAGCGAGGTCAAACGCGGGGATGGCCGAGTCGGCCTGGGCGGCGGCAATAACGAGCGAGGATTGGTAGGTGGAGAAAACCACGCGCTTGCCTGCACCGCCGAGAAAGCGTTTTACTTCCTCCGCATCCGAGGTGACGGGAAAGGCCAGGTCGGCCACGCTGTGGATGGCTTCGTCGTTGTTCTTCGTGCCGACGGTTTGATCCGAGCAGACGCACAGCACTTCAAACGGTGTGGCGGCGGCGAATGTCCATTCGCGCAGGAGCTGGGACAGCAGCCCCAGGGACGGAACCAGCACCAGCGTGCATTGTGCATTTAGGGCTTCCTTGATCCACAGCGTGACGTAAGTCTTGCCCGTGCCGCAGGCCATGATGAGCTGGCCACGGTCGGCGGTTTGCAGCCCTTGCACCACGGCGGTTCTGGCTTCGATCTGGTGGTCGCGCGGTTCGGGGCGGGGTTTGCGCTTGGCTTGCGGCAGTGATTCAAAGTTGGCGGGATAGTCCAGCGCGGATTTATCGAAGTCGGACAGCAGAAAACGGATGACAGGTTTTTCCTGCGCATCGCAAACTTGTTTTGCGTTACCGCCGATAAAGTCGGTGGTGGCGATCAGCAGGCGGTGCTGGATGCTTGGCCGGTTCGATTCGCTGAGGCATTTGTCCACATCGTGTTTGGTGATGTCGTAATCGGGCGAATAGCACTTGGCCTGCACCGCCCAGTTTTTGCCATCCTTGTGCTGAAACACCAGATCAATGCCGCAGTCCGCACCCCAGCGCCCCGGCCATTCATCCCACAGCCAGACCTGATCAACTTGCGTCGCCCATTCGGGATCGGCCTTGAGGAACCATTTGACGAAGCGCTCGAACTGCTTGCCGCGCTTGAGCGGGTCGGGGTCGAGGCTGTTGTAGAAATCGGAAAATTGGGTGGTCATTTAGAGCTGCATTACCCGCCATGCAGCATGGCAACGTCATTGATTTTGGATTCGCTCTATCCAGTAATCCGGGCGACGGTGTTGGTGAGAAACTGCCATGAGCCAGACACGGGACTAAAAATACATCACCCGCAATCTATCAGCAAAATCCCCTACACGCCATAGGACAAAATATCCAGGCCACCCTCCCCGCAAGCTCGACGCAATATCGCGGCACTACCGGATAAGCATTGTTCACCCGCAAAATCTAGAACGAGTAGATAGCATAAGTCCTCCGGACAAATATGAGCGAAGCCAACGCGAGCGGAAGGAACATCCAGCCCAAGGCCACGGCCACCAGAAGCGCCCAACCCAGCTGTCTCACCGCCCCTTCCTTGTAAACTTTCCCTCCTACCCGCACACCGTAAATGTGGGCGCTGCAAATGAGCAACTCCATTTCCTTTCCGGTCTCCATGCAGTCCAGCAGGCATCTGGCGACGCGCACGCCTTGAAGGCTTTGCCCGCCAATTTCGATGGCCGATGCATCGAATGTATCGCCCGACCAGGCACCGTCACCGATCCCGGTTAGTTTGCCCTTTACAATCGCCTGACTCCAGATCATTTTATTTCAACTCCAAACAGGTTTCAGATATGCGGCGCATTTTCAGTACGGCTCTACGTACCGCTCGCTTATCCAAAATAATCCATTAACCCGCCATTCCCGCCTGCGCGGGAATGGCGCAGTTTTGTGCCAATAGATTATTCAGGTTCATTGTAGCAATACGCTTTCGCTCCGAGGCGGTCTGCGGCGCAATATTCGCCATAACGATCTGCTTTACTCGCTTCCAAGCACGGCAGCTCGCACGAGATTCAAAAGATGCCGCCTGTTTTAAAGCAAATACGCCCGCAATTATGCAGACCTTTTCTTGCTATAGTTCATCCTGCTCAAACCCTCCAGAGGGAAAATGTCATGCAGACCATGCCGATCGCCGACCCGAAAGATGGAATCTGCCCCCGCGCGAGGCTGATTTCGCCTCACCCATGAATGGAGGAACGCATCAATGGCTTCGATAAGCACAGGCGCAGCATTCGCTGTAGTGCTGACCGCGCTTGCCGGCGGACTGGACAAACCCCAAGCCAACTGGACAGAAGTGGACATCCAGATGCCTGCTACGCAGCACGCTTACCGCTTGCTCAATCAGCAGGGCTATCTCAGCAGCGACCGTGCCGATGGCAGCGCCCGGGTCGCCCCGTCCGGCAGCCGTGGAAAGATTTCACCACAGGATTTTTTTCGCATCGTCGAAATCGCACCCAAGGCGATCGGCTCTCCCGGCGTGCTGAAAGAACCGCCCGCCGGCGCCGACGCATTGCTGCGCATCAAGACCAGTGATGGCAAGAACTATTATTTCGTCGGCGAGCAGGGGCATTTCAAGGACGGCAATGCGCAGGAAATCTGGACGATCCTGCGCAAATACCGCAGCGACGCATGGTGACCGGCAACCTGTCCGACCTTCAGTTGCTGCGCGACAAGCTGCGCGCGTTCGCCGAAGCGCGCGACTGGGACCAGTTCCATTCGCCGAAAAACCTGAGCATGGCGCTGATGGTGGAAGCCGCCGAGCTGATGGAGCATTTCCAGTGGCTCACCGAGGCGCAGTCTGCCGAGCTGCCCCCCCGATGGCCTTCAGGCGGTCGGCGAGGAACTGGCCGATATCCTGCTGTATCTGGTGCGCCTGTCGGACAAGCTGGGTGTCGATTTGCGCGAAGCCGCGCTGCATAAGCTGGAGAAGAATGCGCTGAAGTACCCGGCGGAGCAGGTGCGCGGCAGCGCGAAAAAGTATTCGTAGGGTGAGCTGTGCCCACCATGTCGGGCGCAGCCCGACCTACATTTGCTTCCGGCTCATCCGGCTGCTTAGGCCGAGAAGTTCAACTCACCGCCACACGCGGCGCGCCCTGCCGCATCGTGCCGATCACCGCAGCCTGCTCGAATCCGCCACGCTGAAACATCGCCAGCACTTCGTCCACCGCCTGCGGCGCGACACTCACCAGCAACCCGCCGCTGGTTTGCGCATCGGCCAGCAGGCGGCGCTGCCAGGTTTCCAGATGCGCGGCGAAATCCACTTCATGGCAGTAGCTCGCGAGGTTGCGCTCGATCGCGCCGGGGCCGATGCCCTGTTGCGCGAGCGGCAAGGCCTCGGACAACACCGGCACTTGGCAGAACTTCACTTCCGCGCCCAGCCCCGCGCCGCGGCACATCTCCAGCAGGTGACCAAGCAGGCCGAAGCCGGTCACATCGGTCAGCGCATGCACGTCGTTCAATTCGGACAGCGCGCTGCCCGCCGCATTGAGCTGGGTGGTGGTGGAGATCAGTTGCGCGTAACCCTCGGAAGACAGCGCGCCCTTCTTCAACGCCGCCGCCAGCACGCCGACGCCCAGGCCCTTGCCGAGAATCAGCTTGTCGCCCGCCCGTGCGTCGCTGTTCTTTTTCAGCCTATCGGGATGCACGATGCCGATGGCCACCAGCCCGTAGATCGGCTCGGTCGAGTCGATGGAGTGCCCGCCCGCGAGCGGGATACCGGCGGCCTCGCAGACCGCCTCGCCGCCTTGCAGAATTGCGCGAATCGTCTCGACTGGCAGCTTGTTGATCGGCATGCCGACGATCGCCAGCGCCATGATTGGCATGCCGCCCATCGCATACACATCGGACAGCGCATTGGTCGCGGCGATGCGCCCGAAGTCGAACGGGTCGTCGACGATCGGCATGAAAAAATCGGTGGTCGCGATGACCGCCTGCTGGTCGTTGAGGCGATATACCGCCGCATCGTCACTGGTTTCCGTGCCGACCAGCAGGTTCGCAAATGGCAGTTTTTCTTTTGCTTCACCCAGAATCTGTTGCAGCAGCGCCGGTGCGATTTTGCAGCCGCAGCCGCCGCCGTGCGACAATTGGGTCAACTTCACTTCTGGCATTCTTCCTCCATTTACCTTTATAAACAAAATATAGCCACAGAGATCACAGAGTTCACAGAGAAAGACGGAGCAACATTACCTATTATAGGTTTACCAATAATTCGGCATGATGTACCAACCGCAAACAGTTTTGTGTCTGCCTGATTTTGCCTTTCTCTGTGTCCTCTGTGGCAAATAGCTTTTGGGATTACTAATGCTTTTCAGAACCGCGAACCTATCACAGCTCGGCGAATTTGACGAAATTATCGACGTGCGCACCCCGGCGGAGTTCGCCGAGGATCATATCCCCGGCGCAATCAATTGCCCGGTACTGTCCGACGAAGAGCGCATCACCGTCGGCACGCTGTACAAGCAGGTTTCGCCGTTCGAGGCCCGCAAGGTCGGCGCGGCGCTGGTCGCAAAGAATATCGCACAGCACCTGCAAACCCGCTTCCGCGACCACCCCAAGTCGTGGCGTCCGCTGGTCTACTGCTGGCGCGGCGGGCAGCGCAGCGGCGCGATGTGCATCATCCTCGCGCAGGTCGGCTGGGCGGCGCATAAGCTGGAAGGCGGCTACAAGACTTACCGGCGCGACGTGCTGGACAAGCTGGCGACCCTGCCGCAAAACTTCTCGCTGCGCGTGATCTGCGGCCCGACCGGCTCGGGCAAGAGCCGCCTGCTCGCCGCACTCTCTCATAGCGGACATCAGGTTCTCGATCTGGAAAACCTGGCGCAGCATCGCGGCTCGGTGCTGGGCAGGCTGCCGGAACAGGCGCAGCCGTCGCAGAGATGGTTCGACAGTGCGTTGCTGCAAGCCCTGCAAAAGCTCGACCCGGCGCGCCCCGTGTATGTCGAAGCGGAGAGCAACAAGATCGGCACCATCACCCTGCCCGACGCGCTGGTCACCGCGATGCACGCCGGCGCATGCCTGCTGCTGGAAACGCCGCTCGAAAAGCGCGTCACCGGGCTGCTGGAAGACTACCGCCATTACCTCGCAAACCCGGAAACGCTGATCGCGCATTTGCAGGCCCTGCACCGTTTTCACGGCGGCAAACAACTGGAACACTGGATCGCGCTGATCCGCGCCGGAGACTTTGCCGCACTGGTTGCCGAACTGCTCACGCTGCACTACGACCCGAGCTACTTCCGCGCGACCTCCAGGCACTACGCGAATCTCGACCAGGCGCGGCGCATCCCGCTGGACAGCCTGTCGCCGGATGCGTTGGGAGAAATTGCAAAGAGCCTGTAGGAGCGGGCCATGCCCGCGAACCTCTCATTCGCGGGTATGGCCCGCTCCTACACAGCTTTCGTGGGTTGTTTTTCCGTTCGCCCTGATAACCAGCGACTTGGGCGTCGTTCTTTGACGGCCTAGTCGAATGGCTAGTTGTTTCATCAGCTTGTCGAAGGGCTATGGATGAACGGCTGGTGGTTCGACAGGCTCACCACGAACGGTTGAATAAAAAGTATTAGAGGTGAACTTGGAATACCGACAGCTAGGCACCAGCGATTTAAAAGTATCGGCATTGGCCCTCGGCACGATGACCTTCGGCGAGCAGAACAGCGAGGCGGAAGCGCATGCGCAGCTCGATCTGTCGGTGGCGCACGGAGTGAATTTCATCGACACCGCCGAGATGTATCCGGTCCCGCCGCGCGCCGAAACTCAGGGGCGTACCGAAAGCTACATCGGCACCTGGCTGAAGCGCCAGCCACGCGACAAGCTGATTATCGCCAGCAAAATTGCCGGACCGGCGCGCGGCTTCTCGTGGATACGCAACGGCCCGCGCATCGACCGCGCGCAGCTCACCGCCGCGTTGGACGACAGCCTGCGCCGTCTGCAGACCGACTACGTTGACCTCTACCAGATCCACTGGCCGGACCGCTACGTGCCGATGTTCGGCGCAACCGGCTACGACGCGGCGCAGGAACGCGACAGCGTGCCGATTGCCGAACAACTGCAAGCGCTGGCTGATCTGGTCAAGGCCGGCAAGGTGCGCCACATCGGCCTGTCCAACGAAACGCCGTGGGGCGTTTCCGAATTCCTGCGCTGCGCCGAAATGCTCGGCCTGCCGAAAATCGTCTCGATCCAAAACGCCTACCACCTGATGAACCGCACCTTCGAGGCCGGGCTGGCGGAAGTCTGCCATCACGCGAATGTCGGGCTGCTCGCCTACAGCCCCTTGGCGTTCGGCCATCTCACCGGCAAATACCTCGCCGACCCGCAGGCGCCAGGAATCACTACGAGGGGGCGCGTCACCCAGTTTCCGGGATTCGGCCAGCGCTACCACAAACCCAACGTGCCTGCCGCAAGCAGAGAATACGTGCGCATCGCACAGGAGGCGGGATTCAGCCCGGCGCAGATGGCCCTGGCCTTCGCGCGCACGCGCTGGTTCACCGGCAGCGTCCTGCTCCCGTGATGGTTTGCATAACGTAGTTGTGTAGGGTGCGCTGTGCGCACCATGGTGCATGAAATGCACCCTACGCCCGCTGCAAAAACTGGCCGCGCGCCTGCTCAGCCCGCAACAGATCATGGCATTGGGGAAAAGCATGACGGAACGGCGCGGCGTGAAGTTTCCTTCGGCACCGACTGCTTGACCTGAAGTCACTTCCTGTCGCGGAATGCGCTTAGCAGCAGCGCCAGCGCAGCGACCCAGAACAGCAAGGCGACCCAGAATTGCGCTTTCATCGAAGTTGACCATTCCGCGCTCTGGTTGGTCAGGCTTGCCGCGACCGGCGCAATCTGAATATCACTGCCGTCCGGCAGTATCAGGTGTCCGCCCGGGACGAGTCCGAGCGGTCGGAACGGCGCTGTAATCACGCAACTGTCGGAAGGCGTCAACCCGAGCGTCCTTACCCGGTGGCACGTTTCCGCGTCCAGGCGCAATTCGTAAATGTCCGCAGTGTGCGCCGCGATGTTCCAGATAAAAATAAAACCGGCAAACAGGCAAATGAGGGCGGCGATTATTTTCCGGTTATCACTTTCCTTGCGAAGTTCCATTTACTCCTCCTGACCAAGCTGTAAGAAAAGTCCCTGCTGCCTGCATTCTGCCTTGAGCCAAACAGCATGGCAACAGCCCAAGGCAGGCCGTCAATGTTCCTTGCCGTCGATCCGCGGCTGCATGAAGAAGGGAATATACCGCCAGGCGAGCAACGCAAAACAGGCAAACCAGCATAACGCCGCGAGGTAAATCCAGTGCGTGTAACCGGCGGGATAAATTTGCGGCGCGACGATGCGGAACAAAAAGGCCAGCAGCATGATCCACAGCGCCAGTTTGTCGAGCGCATCGAAGGCCACCTTCCTGCCCGTGTGCCCTTTCGATATCCTGACCAGCATCGCGGGAATGATCAGTCCCATCGCGCCGAAGGCGAACAGGTGGATCGATACGCTGCCGACCCATTCGATATGAGCGACATGGCCGAGGAACTCGACCACCAGTTGCGCGACGATGGCGAGGTAGCCCAGATACATGATGCCGATGTCGAGCCGCCGCATCGCCAGTTGCGGCTTCCAGAAAACGAAGCGTCCGGCCAGCAGCAGCGCGAGCAGCAGCGCGATCCAGCCGGACAGTTGCGCCGGCATCAGGCTTGCAAACACCAGCAGCAGCCCGAGCAGCTTGATCGCCTTGTTCAGCGCCGGGTTTTGCAGGATCGTCACGTTGAACACGCCCTTCATGAACTGCGCCAGCGTCCGCTCCAGCATCACCAGAAAGGCCATCCGGAACAGCCCCAGCACCATGCTCCAGCCGATCTGCGCGTATTCGGCGCTGAGCATCAGGTTTTTCGCTATCAAAAAAACCGGCAGGATCAGCAGGAAGAAATAATTGTCCGGATAAAAGTCGTTCTTGCGATTGCGGATCAGCGTCCATATCAGCATCGCGATGATCGCCCCGATGAACAGGTTGTTGGAAATCAAAAACAGCAAGGGCGGCCAGACACCTTCAAACCACATGCCGACACGTTCGAACAGCCACGCGGCGACCAGGAACATCAGCGCGTAACCATGATAGCCGCGCACCTTCACCCAGTTCTTGGTCGAGGTCAGCAGGAAGCCGCCGAGCACCGCCCAGCCGAAGCCGAAGAACATCTCGTGCGCATGCCACTGCACTGCGGAAAACGAGGTCGTCGGCGCCGGGACAGCGCCCGAAAAGAACAATGCCCACAGGATCGGCAGACTCAACCCGGACAGACACGCCAATGCAAAAAACGGGCGGAAGCCCACCAGCCAGAGCGGATGCGCGGACAGTTTCATCCTGCCCTCCGGCTGCCGGTTTCATTTTTGAATTTTGAGGCAGATTGAAACATTTGAACCCTTCCTATAAATCACAAATTCGCATCGTTCCCACGGTTTGATTGGAACGCGGGCTTCCAGCCCGCAAGCGGACAGGATGTCCGCGCTTCCAGTGTCCATTTTTCGCCTTTACCCACCACTTCAACGCTATTCAACCTCTTCGACCTTGATCAACACATTGCGCTGCTCACGCGTCCGGGATACGCCGCGCGTGGAGATGGTCGAGTCTTCATGGTTTTTCTGCTGCCCCAGTCCGCCCACTTCCAGCCATTCGCCCAGGCGGCCCGATATGGTGCTGGAAGCCTGCTGGGCACGCACAGTCGGCTGATCGCCGCTGCCGGGCACGAGCGCGTCATTCTGCGTGCTGATTTCCAGCGTCACCCGGTCGCCGCTGATACGCGGCAGCACATAAAACCCGCTGCCCACTTCCTGATATTGCGTACTGTCGATCACCTGTGTGCCCCACTGATTCTGTATCACCTGCCGCTGCGGAACAGGAACGGATTGCCCGCTGTGCACCAGCGCGCGATTGCCTTCCAGCACTTGCAGTTGCTGGGTGTTGCGCTCGTCTTCGAGCGAGCGGGTGGAGGTCACCCTGGTCCTCAACCTGTCCTGCCCCCGCCCGAGTTCGGCATTCAGGCCGCTGCTGTCGCCGCTGCCCGGCACGGAAATCCGCGCGTCGCGGCTCAAGCCGACATTGCCGGACACTTCAGTCAGCCGCGCTGCGGTTTCGCTGTCCACGTTTTGCATCACGGTGATCTTCAGGCGGCGCGGCGCGATGTCGATGCTCTCCAGCAGTTTCTTGATCTGCTCGAGATTGCGCGGCGAGGTGCGCAGGATGAGCTGGTAATTCATGCCGCTGGCGGTATCGCCCTTATCCAGCAACGGCCGGATGACGGGCAGCACTTCCTCCGCGCTGCGATGCTTGAGCGCGATGACCTCCAATTCCGCCCAGACGGGCGCGGAGAACAACAACAGCACGAGACTCGCGAGGATATTTTTCATGAAGAACATTTCTTTGCAAACAATGCCGCTTTGTCGTAAATTTTACACCATGCAACGTCTCTGCCTTACTTTACTCATCCTGCTGCTCGGCGCCTGCGCCACGCCCAGCCGCGCGCCGGAACACGGCGGGCGCATGAACGATGTCGCGCTCTATGCGCTGAGCCTGGCCGACACACCCTATCGCTACGGCGGCAACTCAAGCGACAACGGCTTCGATTGCAGCGGCTTCGTGCAGTACGTCTATCTGAACACGCTGGAAATAAAACTGCCGCGCACCAGCACGGAGATGAGCCGGATGGGCGAGCATCTGGACGCCGGCCAGTTGCGCCCCGGCGACCTGGTGTTTTTCAACACGCGCCAGCAACCGTTCTCGCATGTCGGCATCTATGTCGGCGAAGAGCGCTTCGTGCATTCCCCCAGCAGCGGCAAGGCGATCATGGTGGCGAGCATGCGCGAAAAGTACTGGCGCAGCCGCTACAACGGTGCGCGGCGGATCACTTCGGCAAACTAGCCTTGCAAATCGTAAATTACACAACATCATTTTGAACCTGCCCGCATTCTCGTAGGGCGGATGAGCGAAGCGTTATCCGCCGAATGGGATTCTCATACGGCGGAAGGCGCTGCGCTTTTCCGCCCTACAGGTTTTGAATATATTCCGTTAATTCTGTGACGCAATACTAGCCTTGCGCGCCGCCTTTAATTCCTCGGCCAGCTGGAACACCGACATCGCGTAAAAATCGCTGTTGTTGTAGCGCGTGATGACCTCGAAATTATTGAATGCGAGCCAGAATTCCTTGCCCTGCTCCACCGTGAAATCGATCAGGCGCGCGGATTGATCCGGCGCGAAATCCGCGCCCGGCGCCACCCCCGCTGCCGTCCATTCGAGCAGCGTGCGCGGAGTCCTGATTTCACCAGTAGGAAGCTCCCCTCCAATCTGCGCACGCGCCGCGATCGGCCCGTTCCTGATCCAGCCGTAACCTTGCAGATAGTTGGCCACGCTGCCTATCGCATCGCGGTCTTCGCGCAACAGGTCGATTTTGTGGTTGGCGTTGAAGTCCACCGCATAATTGCGGTAACTACCCGGCATGAATTGCGGGATGCCCAGCGCGCCGGCATACGAGCCGCGGATCGCGAGCAAGTCAAACTGCTGTTCGCGCGCCAGCAGCAGGTAGTTTTCAAGTTCGCCGCGAAAAAAATCCGCACGGCGCGGATAATCGAACGCCAGCGTGGTCAGCGCATCCAGCACCAGGAAATTGCCGGCATTCTGCCCATAAATGGTCTCCACGCCGATCACCGCGATGATGATTTCCTGCGGCACGCCGTACTTCTGCTCGGCACGGCGCAAGGTATGCCGGTATTTATTCCAGAACTCCAGACCTAGCTTGACGCGCTTCGGGTTCACGAAAGCCGCGCGGTATTCCGGCCACGGCTTGGTGGTCGCGGGACGGGAAATGAGCTCGATCACCGCTGGAAGATGCTGCGCACGGGCAAACACATTTTCCAGTTCGCCGCGCCTGAACTGATGCTTGGCAACCATTTCGTCAATGAATTCAGGGAGGCCCGGCAGCGTGGCGGAATGGACGGAATACGGCACCAGGAACAATGCCAGCAGCGCAATGGCGGTACGGATAATCTTCATGAAGCGATTTTAACCGATTGATGCTCGACAGGCTGCCGCAACTGCTGGTAGATTCCGCTTTTATTTAATTGCTGAAAGCTCGCCGTCATGAACTCTCCTAGCCGACATCACCCCCTCGTCATTCTCGGTTCCGGCCCCGCCGGATACACCGCCGCCGTGTACGCCGCGCGCGCTAACCTCAACCCGGTGCTGATCACCGGCATGGCGCAGGGCGGCCAACTGATGACCACCACCGAAGTGGACAACTGGCCGGCCGACCCGAACGGCGTGCAGGGCCCGGAACTGATGCAGCGCTTCCAGCAGCACGCCGAGCGTTTCAACACGCAGATCATCTTCGATCACATCCACACCGCCAGGCTGCAACAGAAGCCGTTCCTGCTGACCGGCGACGCGGGCAGCTATACCTGCGACGCGCTGATAATCTGCACCGGCGCGTCGGCGCAATATCTCGGCCTGCCTTCCGAGGAAGCCTTCATGGGGCGCGGCGTGTCCGGCTGTGCGACCTGCGACGGGTTCTTCTACCGCGGCCAGGATGTGGCGGTGATCGGCGGCGGCAATACCGCGGTGGAAGAGGCCATGTATCTGGCCAACATCGCCAGGCACGTCACGCTGGTGCATCGCCGCGACGCCTTCCGCGCCGAACGCATCATGATCGACCACCTGATGGAAAAAGTGAAAGAAGGCAAGATCACGCTGCAACTGCACAGCGTGCTCGACGAAGTACTCGGCGACGCCAGCGGCGTGACCGGCATGCGCGTCAAGGACGTGCGCAGCGGCGAAAAACAGGACATCGCGCTGACCGGCGTGTTCATCGCTATCGGCCACAAGCCGAACACCGACATCTTCGCCGGACAACTGGAAATGGACAACGGCTATATCCGCACGCGCGGCGGCAACCAGGGCAACGCCACGGCGACCAGCATTTCCGGCGTGTTCGCGGCAGGCGACGTGCAGGACCAGATCTACCGCCAGGCCTGCACCAGCGCGGCGACCGGCTGCATGGCGGCGCTGGATGCGGACAAGTATCTCGCCGCACTGGGCAAGATCTGACTCCGCGAGTCTCTCGCCGAGCCGTAAAGCGGCCTTTGACAGGACAGGAAAACCAGGCCGAACCCTTAACCGTTCGTGGTGAGCTTGTCGAACCACCAGCTACTAATCCAGAGCCCTTCGACAAGCTCAGGGCGAACGGATGAGTACTAAGGACAGTATTAAGATCGAACCCGAAGACGCCGCGCTGTTCCGCGCGACAGTCGGCGAAGTGAAACCGCTGCCCGAGCAGAACCGCATCAAGCCGCAAAAACCGCCGCGCAAACCCCTGCCACGCATCCCCGCCCCGCCCCCCGCGATCCACGACACACTGTCCGACTCCGGTGCAGAAAACGCGCCGGACGAATTCCTGCGCAACGGCCTGCCGCGCATGACCCTGCGCAAACTGCGGCGCGGCAACTGGCCGGTGCAGGACAGCCTCGACCTGCACGGCAACACCAGCGACGCGGCGCGCAGACTGTTGCAGGAGTTCTTGCATGAGGCCGCGCAGCGCGGCTTGCGCTGCGTGCTGGTGATTCATGGCAAGGGAATGAACAGCCCGGGCGGCGAAGCGGTGTTGCGCAAGCTCACGCGCCACTGGCTGGCGCAGCGCCCGGATGTGCTGGCCTATTGTGACGCACCGCCCAGAGACGGCGGCAGCGGCGCGTCACTGGTGTTATTGAAGGCTATGTCGCTCCAGAATGGGTCATACGAACAGACTTGATGTGCGAATGAATTCGCGCCTGCAACCCCGCGAAACGCTTATACAGAGATTGTTTTCGGCATAATACCGGTTGGCAAGGGTTGCGCCAAATCCTTATCCACCTGCTCACTGATGCGGTCCAGCAGCGGGCGCATTTGGCTTACAGCGCCCCGAATCTGCTCCATGCTTCCGCCATCCTTGCCATATTCTTGCAGTGCCTCGCACAGATTGGCAAACCCCATCGCGCCCGCCATTCTGGCCGGTGACTTGATGTGGTGCCCCAATGCGCCCAATGCCGCCAGATCTTTGCGTTCCAGCGCCGCTTCAACTTCGGCCATGTCTTGCCGGGCTGATGCCAGAAAC
>JACPEI010000015.1 GCA_016183575.1 Nitrosomonadales bacterium
ATCGAGTCGGTATTCTGCGCCCTGGCGGTGCACCATCAGATTGCGCCGCCGACAATCAATGTCTTCGAGCAGGATCCGGAGTGCGATCTGGACTGTTGCGCGAACACCGCACGCGATATGAAGATCGACGTCGCGGTGAACAACAACTTCGGCTTCGGCGGAACCAACGGCTCGCTGGTGTTCCGTAAGCTTTAACCCTTCCCTCAGCGATGCTGGTCAACGGTATATCCGGCAACTCGATCAGCATCCGCGATCGCGGCCTGCTTTACGGCGACGGGGTATTCCGCACCCTGCGCGCCGCCCAAGGCAAGGCGCTGCACTGGCCCCTGCATTACCTGAAACTTCAACATGACTGTGCCAAGCTGGGCATAAACTGCCCGGATGAAACGCTGCTTTTGTCCGAACTGGATCAAGTGCTCGCGCAGCACCCGGACGGCGTGGTGAAGCTGATCGTCACGCGCGGCGAAGGTGCGCGGGGCTACACGCCGTCCGCCGCTGCGACACCCACGCGCATCTGGGACTTCTCGCCGTTGCCGGACTACCCGCCTGAATGGACGACACAAGGCATCAAGGTGCAGGTATGCAGCTTGCGCCTGTCCGCGCAGCCCCGCCTGGCATGCGTCAAGCACCTCAACCGTCTGGAAAACGTGCTAGCGGCGGCGGAACTGAACGATGCGCAGTTGCACGGCGAACCAGCCGCCGAGGGGCTGTTGCTGGATGCCGAGGGTCATCTGATCGAAGGCATACGCAGCAACCTGTTTCTGGTGGCGCAAGGGCGGTTGGTTACCCCAGATCTGTCGCGTTGCGGGGTGGCAGGGATACAGCGCGGACGGGTCATGGCATGGGCGCTGCAGCATGGCGTCACGCTGCATGTGCGCGATGTCGGGTTGGAGGAGGCGCTGCATGCCGACGAGCTGTTCATCGTGAACAGCGTCATCGGACTGTGGCCGATACGCGAGCTGGAGCACCGCCATTGGAGCCATTTTCCGGTGGCTATGCAAATCCGCGACGGCCTTGAACGGCAGGACGCATGAATCAGAAAAAAGCTGTTGATACTTGTAGGAGCGGGCCATGCCCGCGACCTAAAGGCTCGCGGGCATGGCCCGCTCCTACGCCGAATTCAGGGTTATGAGAAGGATATTCAAGCTATTGATTTTGCTGGTGCTGCTTGCCACGGCAGGGCTGACTTTTTACGCTCACCGCCCGTTGCCGCTGCCCGCCACACCGTTTGAATTTGAATTGAAGCAGGGCAGCAGCCTGAAGAGTTTGGCACGGGATATGCGGCAGGCTGGCCTGCTGAAACAGGACCAGTTGTTCGTCTGGCTGGGGCGGTTACTGGGTAAATCAACACAACTCAAGGCGGGCAATTACGCGCTGGAGCATCCGGTTTCACCGCTGGAATTGCTGGAAATCATCAGCAAGGGCGAGGTAATCCAGCGCCAGATCAGCGTGATTGAAGGCTGGACGTTCAGTCAATTGCGCGCCGCGCTGAATGCCAGCCCGGACATCGCGCATGACACCTTAAACCTGACCGATGCGGAAATTTTGCAGCACATCGGCGCGGCGGAAGCTCATCCCGAGGGCTTGTTTTTCCCCGATACCTACTACTTTGCCGCAGGCAGCAGCGACCTGGCGCTAATCAAGCGCGCCTATCGGGTCATGCAACAACGCCTGCAGGAAGTATGGGCAGGACGCGATGCGGACTTGCCGCTGCAGACTCCTTATCAGGCACTGATCCTGGCATCCATCGTCGAGAAGGAAACCGGCACGCCCGATGATCGCGCGATGATCGCCGGGGTGTTCGTGAACCGGTTGCGCAAGGGGATGCTGCTGCAAACCGACCCGGCCGTGATTTACGGCCTCGGCGAGAAATTTGACGGCAACCTGCGCAAGCGCGATTTGCTGGCCGATACCGCTTACAATACCTACACGCGCGGCGGATTGACGCCGACGCCGATCGCGTTGCCGGGTATGGCCGCGTTGCAGGCGACGCTGCATCGGGCGCAGACCGACGCGCTATACTTCGTGTCGCGCGGCGATGGCAGTTCGCAATTTTCCGGCAGTTTGACTGCGCATAACCGGGCGGTGAATCAATACCAGAAATGAGGAAAAACAGTCGTTAGTTATTAGTCGTTAGACGTTAGTTAAAACAAATCCCGCGCAGCGGACGATGCTGACTTACGACTTACGACTTACGACTTACGACTTACGACTTACGACTTACGACTTACGATATGAGCAAATTTATTACCTTTGAAGGCGTGGACGGGGCAGGCAAAAGCACCCATCTGGCATGGTTCGCCGATACGCTGCGGCAGCGCGGCCCGGATGTGCTGGTCACGCGCGAGCCGGGCGGCACGCCGCTCGGCGAACAGCTGCGCGAGATACTGCTGAACCAGCCGATGAGCATCGGCACCGAGGCGCTGCTGATGTTCGCGGCACGCCTTGAGCATATCGAGCAGGTCATCAAACCGGCATTGCACGCAGGCAAGTGGGTGATTTCCGACCGTTTTAGCGATGCCAGTTTCGCCTATCAGGGCGGCGGCAGGGGGCTGGACTGGGATAAATTGAGCCAGCTCGAGCAATGGGTGCATCCCGACCTGCAACCCGATTTGACGCTGTTTTTCGATGTGCCGGTCGAGGTAGCGAGGCAACGCCTGAGGTCGCCTGATAATACAAGGCCGAGCAATGCCTCGCTGGATCGATTCGAGCAGGAGCAGGCCGATTTCTTCGAACGGGTGCGTGCCGGATAAAACAAGCGCGTGCTGCAAAATCCGCAGCGTTATAG
>JACPEI010000090.1 GCA_016183575.1 Nitrosomonadales bacterium
AGCGAGCCCTGCTCGCGAATGGAAAGAACAATCGCACGCAGGGCGTGCTCCTACAATTGAAGAAAGTTCTATTGGACAATCCGGGTTAACTCGACAGACCCGTCTCAAGCGCAAGTTGCAGATAGGGAATTCCGCTGCTGAATCCAGCTCCCACGGACGCTTACGGCACCTGCTCGGCAAGCTTGCGGTCGGTAATGTCGAACATCATGGAGTGGCTCATCACGAAGCGGCTGGCGGCGTCCTTGATCGCGGTGGCGTTCAACAACACGGATAGGCTCGTACCATCCGCGCGCGCGATTTCGAGTCGGAGATCACGCAACCGGCCGCCCTCCTTGAAGCGTTGGTAGCTTTCCAGGAAGCTCTTGCCGCTCGCGGGCGTGAGCAGATCGGTAAGCCTCATCTTGCCCACGACCTCTTCGCGTGTGCGCCCCAGCCACTTGAGCCCGGTGTCGTTGATCTGGACGAATACGCCGTCCGGGTCGAGCGAGTAGTAGCTGCAGGGGGCGTTATGGAAGAAGTCCGCGAGCTGATCGGCGTATTTTTTGAGCGCGCTCCCGGCCTGTGTGCATGCGCCAAGCTTGCTGGCGAGATTGGCGTTGATTGATTCGAGAATCTCGGTTTGTTTCTCGAACTGCATCGTGCGATTGGCCACCAGCTCCTCGAGTCGGCGGCGATGCAGATGCAGTTCCGCTTCGACCTCCTTGTCCTTGGTGATGTCGACCAGAACGCCCTGCAGGAACAACGGCTCGCCCGATTCGTGGCGCACCAGGCTCGCCTCGTTCAGGAACCAGCGCACCTCGCCGGCACGGGTGAACAGACGGTATTCGCAGCGCAGGGGCTCCCCACTCTCGTAGCAGCGCGCGATCTCCGCGCGCATCAGCGTTCGGTCTTCTGGATGAATCTGCTTGAGCAATCCTTCCGGATCGGCCAGCCATTCCTCGGGTGAAAAACCGAGCTGGCGGATCTGCGGGCTGATATATAACAGCTTGCCAGGCTCATCCAGCGCCGTGGTATAGGTGATTGCCGGTATCTGCTCCACCAGGAAACGGTACTTCGCTTCGGCCTGGACCAGATTTTCTTCCGCCTGTTTTTTTTCGATCAGCATCCGCCGCTCGCGCAGCACGCGCTGGATGACGGCGGGCAGCAGCTCCAGATATTGGCGGTTCACATCCTTGACCAGGTAGTCCTGCGCGCCGCGCTTCATGGCCTCGACCGCGACCGAAGCGTTGTCGGCGCCGGTCAGCATCATGACCGGCACTGGTATCTCCCCAAGATCGTTTCTCAGCTCGGCCAGAAACTCCAACCCATTCATGTCCGGCAAGTGGTAATCGAGCAAAACGCAGTCCGGCTTTTGCGCATGGGCGAGCTGCAGCCCCTCGCGGCCGGTTTCGGCTTCGGACAGCACGAAATCGTAGTCCGGGTTCTGCGCCAGCGCACGGCGGCAGGCCATGCGATCCACCAGGTCGTCCTCGACGACGAGTACGCGTATCTGGGGTTTGATCATTAAGGGCTTGGTCATTGCGGCAATTCGCTGATGGTCCAATAGGCGTCGATAGTGCGCATGACTTCAACGAATTGCCGGTAATCCACCGGCTTGGCCATATAGCCGGCCACTCCCAGGTCGAAGCTGTTTACCTTGTCCTGTTGCTCCTCGGATGTGGTCAGTACCACCACCGGGATGCGCTTGAGCAGGGCGTCGTGCTTCGCCACCTGCAGAAACTCGATGCCGTTCATGATCGGCATGTTCAGGTCGAGCAGGATAATGCACGGCTTCGTGCTTTTGGGATCGCGCAGGTATTTCAGGGCTTCCTCGCCATTTTCCAGATTCACCACCGGGTTGGTGACGTGGATCTCCTTCAGCGCGCGCATGACCGTCATGATGTCCACTTGATCGTCTTCCACCAGGAGGATGGGTGTGTTGGTGATTTTCATGCTTGTGGTTCCTTATGTTGGCGTTAAAAATACTGAAGCAATCAGCCCTCAATTTCTGCTGTCTTATGCGTGCGGACTAATCTGCTTTTTTGAAATTCCAGTGCCTCGTCGATTGCACACATGAATTCATTGAGTTCGAAGGGCTTGCAGAGATAGTGGGAAAATCCTGCTTCCATCCCTTGCAAAACATTATCGGGCATGGCATTGGCACTCAGGGCAACGACAGGAATATGCGCCGTCAGCGGGTCTTCAAGTAGCATCTCCATCGCTTCGATGCCGTTGATATCAGGCAAGGCGACATCCATCAGAATCACATCCGGCAGATGGGTGCGTGCCAGTTCGATACCGAGTTTGCCGTTATCCGCAATCAGCAGGCGTATATCGGGACGATCCTCCTCAATGAGCTCCTTGATCAGCAACGAATTGGCCGGGTTGTCTTCAAAATAAAGCAGGGTATGCTGCTGCCTGCCGGCATCAATTTTCGGGGCAGGCTCTTGGGGTTTGCCTTCTCTGGTTGCAGGCTGCGGCATGGTGGCCGAGGCCAGCTCGATCCAGAATTCGCTGCCCGCTCCGACGGTGCTTTTCACGCCGATGGTGCCGCTCATCAGTTCGACCAGTTGCTTGGTGACCACCAGACCGATGCCTGTCCCCTCCTCGACGCCGTTCTCCTGTCCGAGACGGTTGAAAGGCTGAAAGAGCTGCGCCAGCTTTTCCGGAGGCAGCCCCGCACCGCTGTCCTTGATGCTGATGCGTATGCGCTCCGGGGTGCTCGCGGTGCATTTCACCTCGACCGTACCCTGCTCGCGGTTGTATTTGATCGCATTGGAAAGCAGGTTGATCAGAACCTGCTTTACCCGGGTTCGATCGGCATGGGCAAACCAGGTGTGGTCGAATGGCAGGAAGTTTATCCGGATGCCGCTTTGTTGGCATTCGCGCATGACATCGATCAGCGACACCGGTTCCCGCGACAGCGACAGCTTGCCGGATTCGATCACCGCGAGATCGAGGATCTCGTTGATCAGTTCCAGCAGATACCATCCTGCCTTGATAATCTGGTGCAGCCTTACAACCTGGGCGTCCGTTGGCGGCGGGGAACCGGTCTCCAGCAGCTGGGCGAAGCCGAGGATCGCATTGAGCGGCGTGCGTAGTTCATGGCTCATTCTGGAAAGGAATTCAGATTTTGCGAGGTTGGCTTTTTCCGCTGCAGCCTTGGCTTGTATCAGCTCTGCCTGAACACGCTTGCGTTCGGCAACATCCTGGCGCAGATGTTTATTCGCCTCCGCAAGTTCATCGGTGCGCTTTACCACCAGTTCCTCAAGACGCCAGCGGTGTTGCCACAGTTCGGCTTCCACCTGTTTCTTTTCCATCAGTATCTGCCGCTCTCTAAGCACGCGCTGGATGACGGCGGGCAGCAGCTCCAGATATTGGCGGTTCACATCCTTGACCAGGTAGTCCTGCGCGCCGCGCTTCATGGCCTCGACCGCGACCGAAGCGTTGTCGGCGCCGG
>JACPEI010000091.1 GCA_016183575.1 Nitrosomonadales bacterium
GAAGAAGACGGTATTGTGCCGGTCGATCAGGACAAGTGCCGCGGCTGGCGCTTCTGCATGGGCGCATGCCCATACAAGAAGGTTTACTACAACTGGGAAGCCGGCAAGGCCGAAAAGTGCATCGCCTGCTACCCGCGCGTTGAAAACGGCCTGGCAACAATTTGTTCCGAAACCTGCGTCGGTCGTATCCGCTACAACGGCATCATTCTTTATGACGCAGACCGTATCTCCGAGTTGGCCGGCGTTACCAACGAGCAGGATCTGTATGAAGCGCAGTGCAGTATCTTCCTTAACCCCAACGATCCGAAAGTGATCGCTGCTGCTCAGGCAGAAGGCATCAACAAGGACTGGATCACTGCGGCGCAGAAATCGCCTGTCTACAAGATGGCGATTGACTGGAAGATTGCCTTCCCGCTGCATCCTGAATTCCGTACGTTGCCGATGGTTTGGTATGTTCCGCCGTTGTCTCCAGTAGCCAACGCGATCGATCAGGGCAAGCTGAAAACCATGCCTGATGGTGTGATTCCGATGTCTGGCGAGATGCGCCTGCCGGTCAAATATCTGGCCAACCTGATGACTGCCGGCAAGGAAGCGCCAATCGTGCTGGCATTGAATCGCATGATCGCGATGCGCAGTTACCAGCGGATGAAGCGTGTGGAAGGCGTAGTCAACACCAAGGCTCTCGAGGCTGCGGGTATGACCGAGGAAATGGCGCAGGATATGTACCGCTACCTCGCAATTGCCAACTACGAAGACCGTTTCGTTATTCCTACCGGTCACGAGGAAGAGCGCCTGGACGATTCCCACGGCTTCCAGGGTCAGAACGGCTTCACCTTCGGCAATGATTCTTCGACCGGTGTCAGCAAGGTCACGCTGTTCCCGCGCCGCCGCAAGGAATCCATGGAACCAAGGGAAATGGCTCCATACGTGGGTGACGGTGCAATCACGGGCGACCGTTAAGGGGGAAGTCATGCAAATTTATAAAATATTATCAGTGCTGCTGGAATATCCGGAAGAGGAGTTGATTGATAGCCTGCCGGAAATCCGCACGATACTCAATGACAGCACGGAAATTGATGCAGCGGAAAAGGTGGCCTTGCGGAAGTTTCTTGACTACCTGGTAAGCATGCCGCTGACTGAACTTCAGGCCTACTATGTGCGGACTTTTGATAGCACTCCGGAGCACAGCCTGCACCTGACACACCATTTATTCGGTGATGAAAGCGACAGGGAGCGTGGTCCGGCGCTGATCGATCTGGGGGAAATGTTTAAGGAGTATGGCGTAAAAACGGTGACCAACGAGTTGCCGGACTACCTGCCATTGCTTCTGGAATTTGCTTCTCATCTGGAAGAAAATGAGGCGATGGTGTTCCTGTCCGATGTCAACAAGGTACTGAATATATTGATTGATAATTTGACCAAGGCTAATAGTCCCTACGCTGCGCCGCTTTCCATCATCGAGAGTCGGGCTACGTTGACTCGTCTGGCTGCTTAAACTTAAGGAGAATGAAATGCATGAGAACGTTTTTAGTATACATAACCTGCTGTTTGGCGTGTACCCGTATGTCTGCCTGACTGTATTTATCATCGGCAGCTGGTTGCGCTTCGACCGCGAGCAATACGGCTGGAAAAGCGATTCCAGCCAACTGCTATCCAAGGGCTATATGCGATTGGCAAGCAACTTCTTCCATTTTGGTGTGCTCGCAATCTTCGGCGGCCACCTTGTGGGATTGTTGACGCCACATTGGATATTCCAGATGCTCGTGGATGACATGTCGCATCAGTGGATCGCCATCACCGCAGGCACCATCTTTGGTCTTTCTGCGTTGTTTGGCGGCACTATCCTGTTTTTCCGGAGGTTCTTTAATCCGCGCATTTCGCTTACCAGCCGCTCCGCAGACAAATTTACCATTTTCTGGGTAATGTTTACGCTGATTCTTGGCCTGCTGACCATCCCGGTATCCATGGGCCATGCTGGTCACGGCGACCCGCGTGTGGTGACAGCCATGGCGGAATGGATACAGAGCATTGTTTACCTGTACCCAAACCCGCAATACCTGGAAGGGGTCGATACCATCTTCAAGCTGCACGTGTTAGCCGGTATGACGGTGTTCCTGATATTCCCGTTCACCCGTCTGGTGCATATCTGGAGCATGCCGTTCGGCTATGTGACACGCGCATACCAGATTGTGCGCACCAAGCGCTTGAAGTATATGGAAACCGACAGATACGATCAGCATAAACCAGTAGATATGTAAGTGTTTTTGAGCAGTATTACTGCTTAGTTTTTCGTATTGTTATTCAGGGCGTGCTGTTCGACCGGTTGTTTACGGAAGGGCAGCGCGCCCTGCCCATATGGTGATCCCGTTACGGTTCGCACTGCGATTCCGCAGTGCTGATTGCCGGTTCATGCACATCATTCATCTATGACACAAAATTATGAGCGACGTTAATATATTCCTGAAGGGCTTCAGGCGCTTCCAGCATCATTATTTTGACCGGAATCCGGAGCTGTTCGACCGGTTGATTACCGAAGGCCAGCGCCCAAGGGCACTGGTGGTAGCCTGTTGCGATTCGCGCTGCGACCCCGGGGTGCTGACCGACAGCGCGCCCGGCGACATGTTCGTGGTACGCAATGTCGCCAACCTCGTTCCACCGCACATCCAGGCGGCTTCCTATGCCGGCACCACTTCCGCGATCGCGTTTGCGATATGCAACCTGGGAGTGGAACATGTAATCGTCATGGGGCATGCCAGATGTGGCGGTATCCGCGCGTTGATGGAGAACAAGTTGCCCGATTGCGACGAGGAGCTACTCATCGCAAAATGGCTCGGAATCGCTGCGGATGCGCGGCAGCAGGTATTGAAGGAGCTGCCGGGAAAATCGCAGGAAATCCAGACGCGCGCCTGCGAGCAGGCGTCGATCCTCAAGTCACTGGAAAATCTGATGTCCTACCCCTGGATCAGCCGGCGCGTCAACGAGGGCAAGCTGGCGCTGCATGGCTGGTATTTCGACATGGGAAATGGAACATTGATGCAATATCACAGCGATGCCGGGGAATTCCTTGTGGTTGAGCCGCACCCTGAAGGGAGCGCAGACCATTCGGAGGAGCCACCCAGGCAACCGCAACGCCTGTTTGAAAACTGGGAATCCAGCCCGCAGCCATAAAGCTGCGGAAAATTTTCCGCCGGCCGCTGATTATCTTTCAAAGCGGCAATAACTATTTAGGGTGCATTCCATGCACCAATGGCAATGATGGAATGCACCCTACAATATTTCGCTATTGATTGAAAATTTGGAATAAGAGCCCCTCTATGCCATCAACAGCACCCCGTTTAACCTCAATGCTGTTCACTTAAGAAAAATTCCGTTCGCCCTGAGCTTGTCGAAGGGCTCTGGGTGTGAAGCTGGTGGTTCGACAAGCTCACCACGAACGGTTAAGTGAACAGTATTACGTTTAACCTGGGCGCTTTATTAACTTTTTGGCAAATATATTCACAGTCGCGCCGGAATCCAGTAAAGTGCCATCCCGTTCGTAACCGATAAGAGCAATAACATGAGTGCAAAAGGACAGCAACTGCAGGACCCATTTCTCAATGCACTGCGTAAAGAGCATGTGCAGGTCGCGATTTACCTGGTGAACGGCATCAAGCTGCAAGGCCATATCGATTCGTTCGATCAGTATGTGGTGCTGCTGAAAAACACCATTACACAAATGGTTTACAAGCACGCTATTTCCACCATCGTTCCGGCACGCGCAGTCAACATTCCTTACGAAGACGCTGCCGAATAATGCAGCAACAGCCCCCCGGCGACGGAAAGCATTTGTCCGGCGGGTGCCCGACCAAAAGTCTTACGGGGCACCCGCTCGAGGCCGCAGTTCTGGTCAGCATTGATTTCGGCGAAAGCGACCACAGCGAGAGTCTGGAGGAGTTGCGTTTGCTGGCCGAAACTGCCGGCGTGCGCATTCTGGCTATTATTGAGGCCAAACGGCAACGTCCTGACGCGGCGTTGTTCGCGGGCAGCGGCAAAGTGCAGGAAATTGCCGAACTCGTCGAACGCATGGAAGTTCCGCTGGTCATTTTCAATCATGATCTTTCCCCCGCGCAGATGCGCAACCTGACCGCCAAACTGAATACACGGGTGATCGACCGGACCATGCTGATCCTGGATATTTTTGCGCAACGCGCGCAGAGCCATGAAGGCAAGTTTCAGGTCGAGCTGGCGCAGCTCAAGTATCTCGCCACGCACCTGGTCGGCATGAATCAGGACATGGGGCAACAAAAACATGCCGTGGGCGCGCGCGGCCCCGGTGAAACCAAGCTGGAGCTGGATCGGCGCAAGCTGGACAAACGTGTCCATCTGCTGAAAGACCGCCTGGAGAAGCTCAAGAAGCAGCGCGTCGTGCAGCGCCGCGCGCGCAATCGCGCCGACGTGCTGTCGGTGTCCATCGTCGGTTATACCAATGCGGGCAAGTCCACGCTGTTCAACAGGCTGACCCGTGCCGATGTGTATGTGGCCGACCAGTTGTTCGCCACGCTGGATACCACCTCGCGCCGCATGTTCACCGAAGGGCTGGGCGAAATCGTGGTGTCGGACACGGTCGGTTTCATCCGCCATCTGCCGCATTCGCTGGTTGCGGCATTTCGCAGCACGCTGGAGGAGACCATGCAGGCCGATTTGTTACTGCATGTGGTGGATGCCAATAATGCCAACCGCGACGACCAGATTGCCGAGGTGAACAAGGTGCTGGCGGAAATTAGCGCGGCGGATATTCCGCAGATTCTGGTGTTCAATAAAATCGATTTGCAGGATATTCCGCCCAGCGTGCTGCGCGACGAATATGGTAAAATCGTCCGCGTTTTCCTGAGCGCCAAAAGCGGCGCGGGTCTGGATGGTTTGCAGCTCGCCTTGGCTGAAGCCAAGGCCGCGCGTCAGGCATCTGAAGCAATTGAAAATCAAAATAGACAAGCGAGATAAATAGTTATGGGATTGAATGATCCGCAATGGGGCAAAAAGAACAGCGGCGGCCCGCCCGACCTGGATGAGTTGCTGCGCAAGCTCAACGCAAAAGTCGCGGCGATGCTGGGCGGAAAAGGCGGTGAAGGCAAACCCGGCGGCGGCATGCCGATGAAAGGTTTCGGCGGCGGCATCGGCTTGATCGCCGCAGTTGCCGCGCTGATCTGGGCAGGTAGCGGCTTTTACATCGTGGATGCCAGCCAGCGGGGCGTGGTGCTGCGCTTTGGCAAGCTGGTCGAAATGACCCAGCCGGGCCCGCGCTGGCATATGCCGTTTCCGGTCGAAACGGTGGAAATTGTCAATCTGAGCCAGGTCAGGACGGTGGAAGTCGGCTATCGCGATAACGTCAAAAACAAGATGCTGAAAGAGTCGCTGATGCTGACCGAAGATGAAAACATCATCGACATTCAATTCGCGGTGCAGTATTTCCTCAGCGATCCTGCCGACTATTTGTTCAACAACCGCACGCCCGACGAGAATGTGCGCCAGTCTGCGGAAACCGCCATCCGCGAGGTGGTCGGCAAAAGCAAGATGGACTTCGTGCTGTATGAAGGCCGTGAGCAGGTGGCTGCCTCGGCGACCAAATTGATGCAGGAAATTCTGGATCGTTACAAGTCGGGCATTTTGATCAGCAAGCTGACCATGCAGAATGCGCAGCCGCCCGAACAGGTCCAGGCGGCTTTCGATGACGCGGTAAAGGCCGGGCAGGATCGCGAGCGGCAGAAGAACGAGGGGCAGGCTTACGCGAATGACGTGGTGCCGCGCGCGCGCGGCACGGCGGCGCGCCTGATCCAGGAATCGGAAGGCTACAAGCAGAGCGTGACCGCCAATGCCGAGGGTGATGCCAGCCGCTTCAAACAGATTCTCGTCGAGTATGAAAAGGCTCCCGCCGTCACGCGCGAGCGCATGTATATAGACATGATGCAGCAAGTGATGGGCAATGTCAGCAAGGTGATGGTCGATCAGAAGAACGGTAACAGCCTGCTGTATTTGCCGCTGGACAAGCTGGTGGAAAGCACGCGCACTTCCGCTGCGGCCACGGAGGCGCTGGCCGCTCCCGTCACTTCACAGTCAAGCGATAACACTGCGGCGCAACGCGCACGGGACTCGTTGCTCGGCCGCGACAGGGAGACACGCTAATGAACAAGAGTATTAGCAATATATTGATCGGCGCGGTTGCCGCGCTGGTTCTGCTGAGCATGAGCGTGTTTGTGGTGGATCAGCGCCAGAATGCGATTGTGTTTCAGCTGGGCGAAGTGGTCAGCGTCAAAACCGATCCCGGCCTGTATTTCAAGGTGCCGCTGATGCAGAACGTGCGCTATTTTGATTCGCGCATTCTCACACTGGATACCGTGGATCCGGAGCGCTTCATTACTGCGGAAAAGAAGAATGTGCTGGTGGATTCTTTCGTCAAGTGGCGCATCGTGGATGTGAAGCAATATTACGTCAGCGTGGGCGGAGACGAGATACGCGCCAGGACGCGTTTGCTGCAGACGGTCAATTCCAGCATGCGCGAAGAATTCGGCAAGCGCACGATCAACGAAGTGGTGTCCGGCGAACGCGACAAGATCATGGCAGTGCTGCGCACCAAGGCTGATGCCGATGCGCGCAAGATCGGCGTCGAGGTGCTGGATGTACGCCTGAAACGCGTCGATTTTCCGCTGGAAATCAGCGAGTCGGTCTATCGCCGCATGGATGCCGAACGCAAGCGTGTGGCGAATGAATTGCGCGCTTCCGGCGCGGCGGAAGGCGAAAAGATCAAGGCCGATGCCGACAGGCAACGCGAGGTCATTCTGGCCGAAGCCTACCGCACCGCGCAAAAGACCAAGGGCGAGGGCGATGCCAAGGCTTCTGCCTTGTATGCGGCCGCATTCGGCCGCAATGCCGAGTTTTATTCGTTCTACCGCAGCCTGGAAGCCTACAAGCAAAGCTTCAAGAACAAGAGCGACGTGATGGTGCTGGACCCGAGCTCGGCATTCTTCAAGTATCTGAAGAGCTCCGGCAAGAGCGGCAAGTAGTGCTGGAATACTGGCTGCTCGGTTTGGCGATGATGCTGGTGATTGAAGGTTTGCTGCCGTTTTTGTTCCCTGACTTGTGGCGCGAGACTTTCCTCAAGCTGGTGTCGCTGTCGGATGGGCAATTGCGCTTCGCCGGCATCACCGCGATGATTTCCGGGTTGCTGCTGTTGTACTTGGCTAAATGAATAGTGCTGTGGTGCTGGGTTTTGTAGGTCGGGCTTTGCCCGACATGTTTTTAGCGGCGGGCGCAGCCCGCCCTACGATGCTGGATTAAATAATGCCAAACTGGTTGCTCCCCGAATACATTCAGGACATGCTGCCCGACGAGGCGTGGCGCGTCGAGCGGATGCGCGCGCAGCTCCTCGACCTGCTGCGCAAGTCCGGCTATCAATTGGTCGCGCCGCCGCTGCTGGAATATGCCGAGTCGTTGCTGATCGATGGCAGCGACGACATGGATCTGCGCACTTTCAAGCTGGTGGATCAGCTGAGCGGCCGCACCCTGGCGCTGCGTGCCGACATCACGCCGCAAGCGGCGCGCATCGATGCCCATTTGCTCAATCGTCAAGGTGTGGCGCGCTTGTGCTATGTCGGCAGCGTGCTGCACACCCAGCCGGCCGGGTTGACGCGCACCCGCGAGTTGCTGCAAATCGGCGCAGAGTTGTATGGGCATGGCGGGTTGGAAAGCGATCTGGAAATCCAGCAACTGATGCTGCAAGCACTGGGCTTGCTGGGCATCAGGGACGTGCATCTCGACCTTGGGCATGTCGGCGTGTTCCGCACGCTGGCGAACCACGCCGGGCTCGGCAAAGAACTGGAAAATGAGCTATTTGCTGCGCTGCAGAGCAAGGATAGCGCGGCTTTGTGCAGCCTGGCACAACCGCTGGATGCGGCGTTGCGCGATGCGTTGTTGGCCCTGCCGACGCTGTATGGCAATTGCGCCGAGGTGCTGGCGCGGGCGCGCAAGCTGTTGCCGGATTCTGCGGAGATCGGTGCGGCACTGGATGCGTTGCAAACCGCCTCAAGCAAATTGCAGCCGCTGGTATCCAGCGTCGGCATCGATCTCGCCGATTTGCGCGGCTACCACTATCACAGCGGCATGGTGTTCGCCGCTTACCATGCCGGCAGCCACGATGCGATTGCGCTGGGCGGGCGCTACGACGATCTCGGCAAGAGCTTCGGGCGCGCGCGCGCCGCGACCGGATTCAGCATGGACTTGCGCCAGTTGTATAACCTGTTGCCGCCGCAAACAGCCGGTTTCGGAATATGCGCGCCGCTGTTTGACGATGCCGCATTGCGCGACAAGATTGCGCAATTGCGCGCGGCAGGCGAGACGGTGGTGGTGGATTTGCTTGGCGATGCGGCATTGCGCAGGGAACTGCAATGCGACCGCGAGCTGGTGTTGCGCGATGGCGCCTGGCAGGTCGTTGCAATGTGAGGGTAGGGGCGATTCATGAATCGCCCGTACGTCTCGAATAGTAAGCAATCAATAGTAATCAGGAATCAGTAATGGCTAAGAACGTAGTGGTAATCGGCACCCAATGGGGTGATGAAGGCAAGGGCAAGATCGTCGATTGGTTGACCGACCATGCGCATGGTGTGGTGCGCTTTCAGGGCGGGCACAATGCCGGCCATACGCTGGTGATCGCCGGCAAGAAAACGGTGTTGCACCTGATTCCTTCCGGCATCCTGCGCGACCATGTGATGTGCTATATCGGCAACGGCGTGGTGCTGTCGCCGCCGGCCCTGCTCAAGGAAATGGACCAGCTGCACCAGGCCTGCATCGATGTCTATGGTCGCCTGAAAATCTCCGAGGCCTGCCCGCTGATTCTGCCCTACCATGAGGCGATCGACCAGGCGCGCGAGCTGGCGAAAGGCGATGCGAAGATCGGCACCACCGGGCGCGGCATCGGCCCGGCCTATGAAGACAAAGTGGCGCGCCGCGCGATCCGGTTGCAGGATATTTTCCACCGCGAGCGTTTTGCCGCCAAGCTGGGCGAAGTGCTGGACTACCACAACTTCGTGCTGAAAAATTATTTCCAAACCGGGACGATCGATTTCCAGAAAACCCTGGACGACACGCTGATGCTGGCGGAACGCATCAAGCCGCTGGTGATGGACGTGCCGCGCGCGCTGTATGAAGCCAACCAGGCGGGTAACAGCCTGCTGTTCGAAGGCGCGCAGGGCGCATTGCTGGACATCGATCACGGCACTTATCCGTATGTCACGTCGAGCAACTGCATCGCCGGCGCGGCCTGCGCCGGTGCCGGAGTGGGGCCGCAGATGCTCGACTATGTGCTCGGCATCACCAAGGCCTACACCACGCGCGTCGGTTCCGGCCCGTTCCCGACCGAACTGTATGACGCAGTGGACAAATGCGATCCGATCGGCGCAGGCCTGGCCGAGCGCGGCCATGAATTCGGCTCCACCACCGGGCGCGCGCGCCGCTGCGGCTGGTTCGATGCCGCCGCGCTCAAGCGTTCGATCCAGATCAACGGCGTGTCCGGGCTGTGCGTCACCAAGCTCGACGTGATGGACGGCATGGAAACGGTGCGCATCGGCGTCGGCTATCGCATCGACGGCACGGACAGCGACATCCTGCCGGCGGGCGCAGACGCCCTGGTGGATTGCCAGGCAGTGTATGAGGAAATGCCGGGCTGGAGCCAAAGTACGCTGGGCGTGCAACGCTATGAGGATTTGCCGCAAGCCGCGCGCAACTATCTGGAGCGCATCGCGCAAGTCTGCGGTGTGCCGGTGGACATGGTTTCGACCGGCCCGGATCGCGACGAAACCATCGTGCTGCGCCACCCGTTCGAATAAGTTGGCGGGTAAATCGCTGTAACACGCACGATGGCTGCCCTCGATTGTCTTCGTCGCGCAAAGCCGGAGGCGCAGCTATAACTCAGCGTTGACCCTGATTGTCCGTTAGGCCTCTTTAATTACTTGTGTTGACGCAAAATAAAGTTGTACCGTAAAAATATCCTAACCGCTTGATTTATTGTAACCGCATTTGCGCATAAAAATAATTAAGTTGTATCGTGGTTAGGTGTTTTTTTTGGATCGATTCAGATTTGCACAAAATAAAGTTGTATCGTAAATCTGTAAGTAAAAAGTAAGGCTCTTCCTGCTCAAGACAGCACGCTTAAACTTGAATGATTTCCAATGCTTCCCCCAGCCGCTCATCCAACATAAAGACTTCCTGAAATATCCGTCTTTTCTTTTCTTTCAGTGCCACAAGAACCGGAATGTCAGGAGCCTCACCCCATGCTGTTTCAACTGGTTTCGCGGCATCAAGATAATCCTCTGCGAAAAACGGAATTAGCAATTTCATATCCCGCTTTATTTCTCCGGCGATACGCATGGCAATATCGATCCCTTCCGGGTCAAGGTCGCCAAAATGCATCCACATAGCCGCTGGGAACATCTTGAGTAAAACAACGGCAGCTTCGGTATCTGCGCCAGGTGAATAAATAACAAGGGTAGATTCACTTGCAGGTAGATCAATGTAGGCACCCAGGTTCTCGCAGGTGATGACAGCCTTTGGGAGCACGCCAGAAAATGCTTTGAAACCCAGCCATGCGCGTTCTGAAATTACACACTCAGTCCATTCCGCAGCTATTTCTGACAGATTGACTCTTCCTTTGTCATTTATCCCTTCCAGTCCTTTGTTCGGGCGGAATCTGAGCACCCAATCTTTTGTAAGCAGGCATTGGGGTGGAATCTTTGCTTTGTGCTTTGGTCCTTGACCAACAGCAGCATTCCAATTTCGCCGATTCACCATGCGCCCAGACGGGTTTGTATTGCGCCTCAACATGGGAAGTGCCGCAATGTCAGAAACATCGAAGTGATCGCGCCCAATGGAACGAAGTAATTTAAAGTCTGCGCGCCACGTCGGCAGAAGAATTGAGAGCCTGTTTTCAAGGTCAGGTGCTTTGCCAGAACGAAGCACCCATTCTTCTTTGCGGCTTCCGAGCATCACCCATCGTGCAGTTTCGAAGCGATGTATCAGCGCCGCATTTTTCCTGCCAGCCCGTATCGTGCCAGTTTTCAAAAGACGCGCCAGGCAAGCAATTTCAGCGGCGTCTTTCATGCGGCTACCGGTTCGGCTTTAGGGCGGAACCTTGATGCGCGGATGATCAGCTTCGCCTCGGGTGTGAAGATGCGCTTCAGGTTGTAGAGGGTGCAGCTATACGATGGTTTCAACTCCGGTGCTGCGAACAATAGCTGGAAACGTTCGCGCTTGGCGAAATCCACCAACACCTTTTGGCCAGCCGCATCCAGTCGGCTGATTTCATCTATCCCGTAAAGTGGACGAATATTTTCTGTTTTGACGCCTTCTCCGCCCGCTTCCCCACGATTCGCGATAGAACGTGTCAGCATCAGCGCGATAGCCAATCCGCACCCAATAGATTCGCCTCCAGACAACGATGAGGCCAGTTCCCAGTCGCCCTCCATGCGCCTTGCCTCAATCACCAAATCCACGTATTCCCGGTAATCCAGCAAACTCGCCCCGTCCATCCTGATTCTGACGGTACTGGCCGCCTCGAAGAATTCTTTCAGCACCTGATCTACCGGCTTTTCTTTGTTGAGAAGAGACAATTGATCGGCGAATTGCTCCAGAAGCTCAAGCATCTTTGTGCGTGGCACCAGTTGGAGGCGGATTCCATTTACATTGCCGAATCTGATGGTGTGACCAAGCCTGCTCAACTTGTCGATCTTGGCCTTTTGGTTCCTGACGGCGGTGTTGATGCTCAAGAAAATACTGTTCGCCTTAACATCGAGCTCGCTTTCTTGCAGAGCGAGGTCACTATCGAGATGCGCCCGCTTTATCTGCATGGATTCGATCAAATCTTCGCCGTCCTTGTCCGCGATGTCGATGCTTATGGTTTCGCGGATGATTTCCATCAGGTCTGGCCACATGCGCACGATGCTGATTCTGTTCATCGCATCAAAGTTCTGGAACGACTCGAACCGATTTTGAGTTTCTTCGCCCAGCGATTTGCCAACATCCAGCATCCGTCTTGTCTGAAGACCTTCCACGTTGTGCGTTGGCAGATCACTCGCGCTTGCTGCAGCCCAGAAGCGGTCGAATTCTCTCCCCAGTATTTCCTTGGCGGATATCTCTTCATGACGGCAAACATCCATCCGTCGAGTTATCACTGACAAGCTTGTTTCCGCCTCCCCAATTTCTTTGACGAGGAATGGCCGTTTTGCTGTTTTGGTGGCCAGGTCTGCGCGCCAATTCGCCAGGATTTTATCGTGAGGCCCGCTGATCTTGTTTATCTCACCCTGCAACGTGATATATTTGACTTCAGCTGTTTGGAATGCGGTGACCGCCAGTTCCCATTCCTTCTTGGCGTTCTTTGCTGCATTGTCGATTGCAAGAACATCCTGCCTATTTTCAAGATAGACTCTGATCAGCCAATCGTTTTTCAGGAACTCGGTCAGTTTTTCTTGTTCCTTGTTTCTGGCCGTAATCTGGATACCGAGTTTTTCAGTCAGCGCTTTCAATTCCACCGCAATCGCCTGTCGGCGCAACCTTCGCGCCTCGTTGCCGAACATGGAGGCTCTTTGTTTGCTGGCCACGATGTATCCATCCGCTGCTGCCGACACATACCAATCTCCCGTTTCCCTGATAGGCCTCGGGCTGGGAGCTTTTTCACCCATCCAGAATAGTTCAGGGATATCGTCAGATATGGGGATGTTGGCCAGCGCGCTTAGATCGACGCCAACAACACCTTCTGTCAGCCCGCCCAGCGTCATCTCCAGAGCCACAGATTCTTTTTCGCTCACATGTCCGAGCGATTGTTCCAGAGTTTTCCCACCAAGAAGTTCGGCCAAATGCTCTGAAGTCGAGGACGAACGTTCCGTAGACAGGCGGAGATCTTCTTCTTGCAGCGTGCGCATCTCCGTTTCTATCCCATAGATTCCGCGATTGAGACTTTCAATCTTTTTTTCCTGTGCCGACTTAACAGTCTCGTAACTTTCATGCCCCAGCGGCCCGGCCACCTCGCGCCAAAGCGAGGCTCCCGTGTTGAAGTCCTTCAGTCTTTTTGCCGTTTCTTCCATTGTGGCCTTGCGCGCGTTGCGCATGCCAGACAACTCTTCCTTCTGCTCCCCCAGTAGCTGCAGTTCATGAAGGCTGTTTTCTATCGCTGTTTTCTTGGACAGTTCAGCCACTTCGATCTGCTCAGTGATGCTTGGAATGCTGATATCCAATGAAGTCAGTTCATTCTGCTTGGTCGCAACAAACGCAGTAACCGCCACAATTTCCTGCCCGGTTTTGCTGATGTCGGCCCCAATCCCCTTCAATGCTGTCATCACCGCATCTTTACCAACACCATATGTTGATTTCAGCATGCTCAGTTGGGTTTTCGCGTCAGCGACGGCACTGCGGGTTTTAAGGACATCGTTCGTGCATTCCTGCAAACCTCGCACCAGTTCTTGCACCTGTGTTTGAGCTGGCAGCAGATAACCTTTAAGGTTGGTGGCAATCTCTTCTGAAATGCCGCCCTTGAACGTGCTCTCAATGAGCTTTGCGTATAGTGTCCTATCCGTTCCAGAGGTCATGGACGACGGCAAGACTCCAGCCTCGTACAACGCCTGGCAGTATTCGCCAATCGTGCTACAGGTAGATATATCGATTCCCTTGCCGGCCAAATGGCGTTTAAGCTCAGGAAAATCTGGGTAATACTCGCTGTCGCCGTCTTGGATGCTCAGCAGATCCTGAAGCAAAACATTTTCTGGCACATCGCGAATCAGCCAGCGGGTAAAGTGCGCATGTCCTTCCACCGTCGAGACATGGATGCCTGCAATCAACTGCTTGCCATTTATCCCGGTAATCCCCAGCACCACGTAGGCGTAGCCATAGGCCGGATCAATGCGCGCGGCCAGCGTGTCGGTGCCCGCATTGTGCATGTCCTGAACATCTGATATCGGGCGTATCTCCATCGTCCGCCTGTCCGGCAAAATGGCATAGTCCATGCACATGACCAGTGTCGATTTACCGGCACCGGTCGGCCCCACCAATGCGGTCAACTCTTCGTCAAGCTCAAGCACTTCGCAACCGACTATCCCGCGCCAGCCGATATATGCGACGCGGTCAATTTTTGACTTACTCATCTGTATCCCCTTCGCTCGCATCATCGCCTTCGCTAAATACGACGCCGCGCGTCACGATCAGGTTTAAACGATTTTCATCACTGGGGTCATTATTGCTGCGCGCTAACTCGGCAAAACGGCTGATTGCCTCCAATGGGCGTATAGCCAAATCCGTCAGTTCGATGAATCCCAGTTCTGCCAACATCTTTAACGCTTTTTTGAGTTCATCGTTTATACACTCGTCAACGAACGCTTCCCGGCGCTTTGGCGCATAGACTTGCTGGAGGATGTCGCGCGGAACAGACGTCTCGATGTCCTGTAGCAACTGATTGACGGATATTCGACCAGATGATCGGGTGATTTCCGGATCTCTGGCTTTCAGTGCGATGAACATGCCAAGATGCACGCAGGATTTTGGCAGCAGCCTCGTTTGAAGCTTTCCGCCCTTGACCGTCGCAAAAAAGAATCCATCGGGATGTTGGTAAAGCGAACAGCCGTACCGTGTATAAAAATCCTTCAGTTGCGTTAGGTGCTGGCACATGTAATCGTACAGCGCCATGTTGGCGCGGTTGATATGCCCACCCCGTCGCAGCAGCAAGTCAATCTCGACAAATTCATCATCATGAAAAATGGTCATTTTGCGTCCACCTTAAATTCTTCAATTTCAATGCTGGGTGTTGCTTGAGTCCAATGCCGCATTTTGTCTTCCATCTGCCCGGCTTGCGTCATTTCGCCAATCAGCCAAGAGAATTGCGACATGACGCCAACTTCGTCCTTTGTCGCTGTTGCAGTCTTACCCAAAATACTGGACGCCCGCGCGCTTCCTTCCCTCAGTTCGGCATCGAGATGTGCGAGCAGAATTTCATGCACGTTGTCCAGTAGTTCCTCAGTGAATTCCCGATCTCTGCCAGATGCGTTTTTTCGAACACGGGGGGCTTTCTTCGGGGTGTGATCGCGCTGGACATCTTCTCTCATCCGCATGAAGCACGGTTCCGACACGACCTCCAGCGTCCATTCCGGTACGGTTGCTACAGATCGTTTCAATGCATCAGAAATACGTCGCTGGCGATCAATGCGAACGACCGTGCGCAAATGGTTATGTACGACGTTGTGGTGGTCTATCCAATCGGTGGCACGCTGTATTGTCCATAGCGAAATATTCACCAGCCTGCGCTGGAACTCATCACAGATGGATTCGACGCCTCTTGGAGTGATAGGTTGGTTCGCATTTACGCTGGAACGTGCCAGATTGCCGATCTGGTCGATCAGCGCCTGAGCCCGATTAGTTGATGCCAGGACAACTTCCTGTAAGTCGGCAATCGTTTTAATTACCTTGGATAATTGCGACTCGCATTGCTCTATCGAGTCTTCGCTTGCATGTATCAGCAGCGTGGGTACGAAATCCCTCAGTGCTGCGTGCTGACGATCCAATTCTTTCTGGTGCCGCTGAATACTGACCAGCATACCCTTCAACACGTGTTGCATTTGCTGCACCACGTCTGATTGCCAATCCTCTTCGGATTGTGCTTTCTCTGCATCTTCTACAATGCGCATGAGATGGCTGATGAATGACCGGAAAATCGCCGTCAGTGGCTCCCCCGAAAACTCGGACTGCATCACATGCCATTCAGCGACTGATTCACCGATAGTGGTGATTTGGTATTCCGTATCCACCGTCAATTTGATGCGGGTCATATCCGCCTTGGCCGCGCACTCCGCTTTAATAAGACGCGCCATGCTTTCAGTTAAGCGTCGTTCTGGATTTTGAGAGCCGCCAGCCTCGATAGCATCCAGTCGGCTGTGTAATGCTTGAATTGTGGAGTAGGGGATTGCAAGCACAGCTTCATCCACTGTCTCGACTTCCTGGCGCATGAGCACCAGAAGCGCTATGTCTCTTGAAGTTAATTCAAGCGCTCGATTTTCTTCAAGGATTGTTTGAACAATCGACAGGATTGAAGTTGGGCTGTGAGCGACAGAGGAAATCATTATGAAATTATTCTGAAGAATGCCGGGTTTAACTTGTAGTGATATGACGCTCCAACTTTTACGCCGCGAGTAAGAAAGCCAAGCTCGCGTAGGCGTTTAATGGCCGTGCTGATATGAGAAGGCGCTATTGCAAGCTCACGGCCTAGCTCGGCATGAGATACCACATCACCCGTGACCGGCAGAGAGGCGACTAAATGCCATAAGACAAAATGTTCTGCCTGCTTTAACAATTTTGTTCGCAATGCCTTAATGCCGCTGGCTGTGATGATTACGTTTCTTTCGGCTTTAAAGCTCATTATTTATCAATCAGATAGTATGCGGTTACGTAACGGCGTAATGTTGCGTTATTGAGTAATGTTGATTTTACGTCTCCCTTGGGAGGGCATTTTTATGGGGAAGCTCATAATCGGCGCTCAAGGTGTTATCTTTTTTTCACTAATCAAGCAGATTTGTTGAGTTGTAGGCGCAGCTTCGCCTTCCGGTATTTTTTTATTAAGCCCTAGTTGTTGTTTGACATAGTGCTGTAACGCCTCTCGTATCACTAGGTTCGTAGCTCCATCACGCATACCATAATCTAGTTCAATCCCTTTCCTTTGCGCTGCTGGCAGTGCTGGATTGGGGCCGATTTTGAGTTCCAACCAACTGTTCCATTCCAAATCATTAGATGGGTGTCGGTGCGCGTTTAAAATTACCCAGTCCTGCGCGTTGAATTTTACCCAGGCACTTTAGCCGCCGTTTTGGGTGGCGGCTGCGGATAAGTGTAGCTCAATTTCACTACTTTCTGCCTCTGATGTTGCGGTGGAGGCA
>JACPEI010000092.1 GCA_016183575.1 Nitrosomonadales bacterium
CCGATAGCGTGCCCGTATTGCCTCAAGATAGGCGCGTCGCCCTTGTTTACCCATGTCAGATTACCCTTGTTGTTTCGGTAACCTTTAACTTGAGGCAACGATCCTTTCTTGCGACTACTCTCGGTAACTTTTATCTTGAGTCAATTCGGTTGTAGCTTGAGTCATTGACTGAGGTAACCGCGTTATGCTCTAATTCGCGCCCTCTTCAGGGCGGTTAGCTCAGCGGTAGAGCACTGCCTTCACACGGCAGGGGTCACTGGTTCGAACCCAGTACCGCCCACCAAAACAAAAAAGCTGCAGCGCAGTCGGCGCCTCCCACTGCGTATCCAAAAGCCGCAAGCCAAAATCAGGTACGTTGCAATTGATTTTGAGCAATCCTTCTCTATAAATGGTTGTTCCGCTATCATTGACCACACGGTGGGCAGCTTCATCAAACGGCAATCCGATCGCATCCGCTGGCCATAAGGCGCCTCCACCCCAGCGTGTTCTGCGAGGTTTTCATGCATTATCCAAGCTTCATCAAACTTGAAGGTTGATCCGGATCATGTTTTCTTTGCACAATATATTCGACGGGAAACCAGACCATCCCATGTTTGACGTGAAGGAAGCCAGGAAACTTCTTGCCGACCTGCCAAACAACGACGCCTTCAAGGCGCTGGATGAAATTACCTCCTGGTTGACCTCGGTTAAAGATACCCCCGACTTCCGCCCTGAAGTCCGCGCAGAAATTATCATGTTGCTGGACGAAACCGGGCAGCCATTGCATGCGGATCTGTTACGCGAATATCTCGGTGCACCGCATTTGCAGGATTTTCAGGGGCTACATCAGTGGCAAGGGTTACATGGTTTTATGCGTATCCTGGCTGAAGCCTATGCCGTGTGTATTTCCGAATACCGGCAGGCCGAAAAGAAACCTTTGGTCCTCAAGGAAAATATGCCGGTTATCTGCGTCAGGCTGTTGCGCGCCGTTGCCGGGCAGATGAAGCTGGAAATGATGCGCTATGTGGAAGTTGGCCAATCGTCATGGGATCAGTTGTGCAGCTGTTACAGCTTCACCGAGGACAGCCAGATCGCAGAAGCCATGATTTACGCTTACCCCAAACAGGTTATTCACACCAGCCCGCAGAGAGAGTTGCTGCGGGCATTGATGCTCTATCTCTCCTCGCCCGGCACGCTGGCGCCGGAGCAGATCGAAGTAAGCTACCGCATTGCCGGCCGCCTGGTGAATTCCTTCGATTTCAAGGCGGAGCCGGACCCGGATTGTGCGCATTTCATCGATCTATCCAGGCCCGGCGCTCCCGGAAATGCCGACAATAAACTTCAGGCGACTGCGGCTATGCGCTTCTTTGGGGCCGTCAGGGCAGTCCCCAAAATAAAAGGCCTTATCGATCAGAACGAGCATACGCGGATCCAGCAAGAACAACGTTTTGGCAATGAGTTTACCCCGGCAGGCAAGCTCACCGTGCTCAAGCACTTGCAGACCTACTGGGGAAAGGATCAGCCGCACCGGCATCAGGAACGCAGAGGCATCAGCGCCGCCATCGAGGTGGTGCACAGCTTCAGGACCATCGGCCAACTGGTTACATGCATCGACCTGGACCGTGTGGCCAATCTTTCCGAAAAGGATGCAGCCGCATTGAAAGAACAATCGAAAATCAATCTTGCCGCTGCCGATGATATCAAGTACACCACGGAAACCTGGACCGTTTCGGATGCGAGCGCCAATGGAATTGGCGGCATAATCCCGAAGACTGCAGGCGCCTGGGTAAAAATTGGCGCACTGTGTGGCCTTAAGTCCCCAAACGGCCAATTATGGTGGGTTGGCATGATCCGGCGACTACAAACCGACTCCAAGGGTGCGGTACATGTGGGAATCGAAATTCTCGCCAAAAAGCCTCTATCAGTATGGCTGCGCGCCCTCGGCAGGGGTGCTGAAAAAATATCCAACTGGGAAACCAGTTCCGGCTCATTCGAATACGATTACCTGCCCGTTATCTTGTTGCCCGACGCTTACAACTCCTATGTACATGCCACCATGCTCATGGAATCCGGTAGCTACGTACCGGATAATATCTTTGAAATGATGATGGGTGAAAAGAGCCGCGACATTAAACTCACCAACTTGCTGGCCGAAGGTGAGGATTACGAACAGGTAAGTTTTCAGTGGCTCAATCCTGTGCATGTTTAAGGAACCTCTAAAAATCCATATTTCATCCCAACTGCTGCGTTGCGTAAAAAATTTCTTGCTTACATATCAACCATATGCGGCGCGGCGAAATTTTTTCCGCGTCTTGCATTTGGGCGAACTCTGAATTTTTAGAGGCTCCCTTTAGATTTCAATGCACGTTAAACCCATAATGAAAATGCGCTGTTTTTTTGCCTGCCCATTGATTATTTGGCGCACCCGAAAAGATAAATCCGGCTACTGGAGCAAGTCTATTTCACTACCCTAGCTGACTCACAGGCTCGAACAAAACCGGTTGTCACTCTGATTTAACGTCATATTCAGTGGCGCGCTTGTGAATGTCTGCATCAGCGGGTTGCAACAAGCCGAGCCAGTCAGGCGGCGCCCGATATCCGCGCCGATCAGCTTTGCGGTAGCAGATAGGGCAGCGGCAAGAATTGCAATGCCTCGCCCTGCAGGGATTTCCAATGCACCGTTTGCGATTCGCGGCTGGAAGTCTGCACTACCGCCAGCGCGTCGTAGCCGCCGCCCGGTGCGGGTGCGACATTGGCGATCATGCCGCTGGCCTGGCCTTCCATGTCCGCGCTGAATAATTCATCGCCCGGCTGAGGCGCTGCGCCGCTGTCAATATGAGCCAGGTACATGCGCCGCTTCGATTTGCCGAGGTATTGCATGCGCGCCACGATTTCCTGGCCGGGATAGCAGCCCTTCTTGAAATTCACGCCGCCAATGAGTTCGAAATTCGCCATCTGCGGCACGAATTGCTCCTGTGTTTGCGGCAGAATGACGGGGATGCCGGCATGGATGTTGAGCCAATCCCAGCATATGCTGCCGACCGGTTGCGCATGCTGGCTGAGCGCCTGCCAGAGCGTTGGTGCATATTGCGCGGTAGTGCTGACCTGAAAGCGCGTGTCACTGAATTTCAACACGCCCGCCTGTTCAGTATCGGTGAAACCGAACGGCAGTTGCGCCAGCTCGCCGAATTGCTTGCTCAGAATTGCCTGCGCGTTTTCACCCGACAGCCCGAGCGCAACAATCTCATCGCTTGCGTCGGAGATTTTCACCTTGGCGCGCAGCACGTACATGCTGAGTTTTTTGCGCATGGGCTCGCACAGCACACGCGGCAGTTGCAGCAGGTAATCGTCGCCGTTGCGCCAGATCAGCATGGTCGCCTGCATGCGCCCTTTCGGGCTGTTCAGGCTGCTGAGTTGCGCGCGGCCGGTATCGACTTCGTGGATATCGTTGCTCAGCATATTTTGCAGGAAAGATTGCGCTTCCTCGCCGGAAACGCGCAGCGTGCCGAATTGGCCAAGATCGCACAGCACGGTATTCTGAGCCGCTGCGCACAACTCGGCGGCAGCTTCACCGAAATGCTGCACCAAGCCTGCGTCAAAGGTTGCGCCTTGTTGTGTAAGGAATTGTTGCCAGTCTGGATTCATAGCGTAGCGATTTGCAGTAAATAGATGAAATTATACCTATCAAACCACTCTGGTGCTTGCATGGAAGCACAAAAGGAGCTATTCGTTCAAGCCTGCTGGCAATACCAACTTCGCCACCAGACCGCCTTCAGCGCGGTCTTCCAAATAAAACTCGCCACCATGCAGGCGTGCGGCGCGTTCGACAATCGCCAGACCCAGGCCTGATCCAGTCGTGTCGCTGCGCGCGCTTTCCAGCCGCACGAACGGCCGTTTCGCGGCTTCGCGTTGCACGGCGGGAATGCCCGCGCCGCGATCCGCCACCGCCAGGACGACCCGGCCTTCATCCTGCCTGAGCTGCAAGGTGATCTCGCCGCCGCCATATTTGACGGCGTTATCCAGCAGATTGGCAAGCGCGCGTTTCAACAGCAACGGGCGCACGGCAAGCGGCGGCAGCGGCGGCAAATCGAGTGTGAGCGACCTGGCCTGTGCCGCGAATGGCTGCGCCGTTTCCTGCATCAGGGCTTGCAGGTCGGTCGAAACTGCGGCCTCGTTTTCATCGAGGCGCGCATAGTCGAGAAATTGGCGGATCACCCCATCCATCTGCTCCACATCGGCAACCAGTCCGTCGCGCAGCGATTCGTCCGCGCTCAATTCGGCGGCAAGCCGCACGCGCGCCAGCGGGGTGCGCAAATCATGCGAAATGCCGGCCAATACCAGCGCACGCTAGCGCTCATCGGCGGCGAGATCGGCGGACATCTGGTTGAAGGCGCGCGATACCGCGACGATTTCCTGCGCGCCACGTTCCGGCAACGGCTGCGGCGTTGCGCCCTGGCCGAGCTGTTGTGCCGCCTGCGCGAGCCGCTTCAGGGGGCGTGCCACCTGGCGTGCGATGAAATAGGCGCCGAGCAGCGCCAATGCCAGCACCACGCCGCCCCACACCAGCAACACCTGCGACACCGGGTGCTCGACGCGCTCCCTGGGCAACGCCACCCAGAATTCCTCAGCGCCGATGAAGAAGCTCACCCACAACGCTTCCACGCCGTTGCGCTGCGCCGCGAAGCGGGTATTGTCGCCCAGGCTGGCGCGCACCTTCTCCGCCATCATGCGCAGTTCAGGCGGACGATCGGGCAAGGCTTCGAGTACCTCATTAGGCTCCGCCATCTGCACAAGCAGCCCTTCGGATTCCGCCAATTCGGACAGCAGCGCGCTGCGCCATTCCGGCGCGGCGGACAATACCGCGGCGCGCGTGAGATTGACCACCGACACCACCAGTTGCGCCGTCTGCCGGGTGCGCGGCTGTTGTTCGACATGGCGGAAAATTGCCATGGAGGCGGCGAACGACAGCACGATCAGAATGACCATCAGCAGGAAAGAACGCGCCAGCAGGGTTCTGGGCAGGCCGATCAAGGCTTGGCTCCGTCGGGGACGAACACATAGCCATGCCCCCACACCGTCTGGATGAAGCGCGGCTTCGCAGGGTCGGCTTCGATCAATTTGCGCAGCCGCGATACCTGCACGTCGATCGCGCGATCGAACGGCTCATGGTCGCGGCCGCGCGCCAGTTCCATCAGCTTGTCGCGCGACAGCGGATGGCGCGGATGGGTCACCAGGGCCTTGAGCAGCGCAAATTCCCCGGTGGTCAGGGAAACCGGCGCGCCGGACCTGGTCAGCATGCGCGTGGCGAGATTCAGTTCGCAATCGCCGAAGACCATGCTTTTTTCTTCGGTGTCGGGCGCGCCGACCGGCTGCGACCCCTTGCGCCGCAGCACCGCATTGATGCGCGCCACCAGCTCGCGCGGATTGAACGGTTTGGGCAGATAATCGTCCGCGCCCATTTCCAGCCCGACGATGCGGTCGACCTCGTCGCCCTTGGCGGTGAGCAGGATCACCGGCACGTTCTCGCCCGCGCCGCGCAGCCGCCGCAGGATCGCCAGCCCGTCCTCGCCGGGCAGCATCAGGTCCAGCACCAGCAGGTGATAGCGGTTCAGCGTCAGCGCTTTGTCCAGCGCGCTGCCGTCCGCCACCGCCTTGGCCGCAAAACCCTGTTCGGACAAGTAGCGCAGCAGCAGTTCGCGCAGGCGCGCGTCGTCGTCGATAATGAGAATGCGTTGCGGGTTAGTCATGGCGGCATGATAAACGGGCTATCCACCAAAGCTGTAATAAATTGTGTAGCAATCGCAAAATTGAAACAAACTTTTACAAATTAGGCGCTGGTATAAATACTTGGCTTACAGTTCAATCGCATCATGCCTCCACGCCCACCGTTGAACCCCGAAGGAGAAAGCCATGAACACCATTTTGAAAACCCTGATTGCCGCCGGCATCGCCGCCGCGTTCAGCCTCAACGCCCAAGCCGCGGATATCGCGCCTGCCGAAACAGCCACACCCTACATGCAGGAGCACCTGCAGCGCCTGGAGCGCATGAAGGCCATGACGCCCGAACAGCGTGCCCAGGAACGCAAGGCGATGCGCGAGGAAGTGCGCAAGCTGACCCCGGAACAGCGCGCCGAACGCCGCAAGGCAATGCGCGAATACTGGGACAAGATGCCCCCCGAAGAACGCGCCAAACATCGCGCCGAAAGACGCAAGGAATGGGAGAGCATGACGCCGGAGCAGCGTGCCGAGCGCCGCAAGGAGATGCACGAACGCTTCGAAAAAATGTCGCCGGAAGAGCGCCGGGAAATGCGCGCAAAGATGAAGCAGCGCTGGGAGGGTATGCCATCGGCAGAGCGCGCGAAACACCGCAAGGAGATGCACGAACGCATTGAAAAAATGTCGCCGGAAGAGCGTGAGCAATTCAAACGCGACATGGGCAAGCGCGGCGGCATGCCTGCCGACCAGCCCGGCGTCAAGCCGGATGAGGCGCGGTAATTTTCAATGGCCGGAGGGATGCGGCTTTATGCCACCTCCGCCCACAGATCGTGCGTATCGGAATCGGTGATTCTGACTTCGACGAAGTCGCCCACCTTTAACTGCTGGCCGTCTTCGATATACACCAGGCCGTCGATTTCCGGCGCGTCCGCGCTGCTGCGCGCGATCGCCCCCTCCTCGTCCACCTCATCCACCAGCACGGTGAGGGTCTTGCCGATCTTGCGCTTGAGGCGCTCCTCGCTGATTTCCTCCTGCAGCAGCATCAGCCTTGCGAGGCGTTCCTGTTGCACTTCGGGCGGGATGTGATCCGGCAACTCGTTTGCCGCCGCGCCTTCCACCGGCGAGTAGGCGAACGCGCCGACGCGGTCCAGTTGCGCCTCCTCGATGAAATCCAGCAGCTCCTCGAATTCTTCTTCGGTCTCGCCGGGAAAGCCGACGATGAAGGTGCTGCGCAGCGTCAGCTCGGGGCAAATCTCGCGCCATTGTTTGATGCGCGCCAATACATTCTCGCTGTCGCCCGGACGCTTCATCAGTTTGAGGATGCGCTGATTGGCATGCTGGAACGGAATGTCCAGATACGGCAAAATCTTGCCCTGCGCCATCAGCGGAATCACTTCATCCACATGCGGATACGGGTACACGTAATGCAGCCGCACCCAAACACCAAGCTTGCCGAGCGCTGCCGCCAGCTCGGTCAGGCGCGTCCTGAGCGGCCTGCCATTCCAGAAGCCGGTGCGGTATTTCATGTCCACGCCATAAGCAGAGGTGTCCTGCGAGATCACCAGCAGTTCCTTCACGCCCGCGTTGACCAGACTTTGCGCTTCCTGCATCACCTCGCCGACCGGACGGCTGACCAGATCGCCGCGCAGGCTGGGGATGATGCAGAAGGTGCAGCTATGATTGCAGCCCTCGGAAATCTTCACGTAGGCGTAATGTTTCGGCGTCAGGCGGATGCCCTGCGCGGGTACCAGATCGGAGAGCGGATCATGCGGCTTGGGCAAGTGTTGATGCACGACTGCCATCACCTCATCGGTCGCATGCGGCCCGGTCACCGCCAGCACCTTGGGGTGCGCCTGCCGCACCACATCGCCCTTCGCACCAAGGCAGCCGGTGACGATCACCTTGCCGTTTTCGGTCAGCGCTTCACCGATCGCATCCAGCGATTCTTCCACCGCGCTGTCGATGAAGCCGCAGGTGTTCACGATCACCAGATCGGAATCCTGATAGCTGTCTGAAATCAGGTAGCCTTCGGCGCGCAGGCGGGTGAGGATATGCTCTGAATCCACGGTCGCCTTCGGGCAACCGAGCGAGACAAAGCCGACTTTTGGAATAGCACTACTCATCATCATTTTCACTGGTTATTCCGGAACCAACATGCCAATGAGAAGGATGGAACCCACTCCCAGCATAATCAGCACCACCTGCTGGAGGGTATCGCTCAGTTTTGCGCGCCTGTGCAAACCGGGAATCAGGTCGGCCACGGCAACGTAAATCATGCTCGCCGCAGCCAGCGCCAGCAGGGTCGGCACGATGCCCTGTACAAACTGCAGCGCGAAATAGGCCAGCACGCCGCCCGCCAGCATCGCCAGGCTGGATAGCACGTTGACGAACAAGGCCTTGGCCTTGCTGTATCCGGAATGCAGCAGGATCAGGAAATCGCCGACCTCCTGCGGGATCTCGTGCGCGATGATCGCCAGCGCGGTGACGATGCCGAGGTTGATATCGGTGAGAAATGCCGCCGCGATAATCACACCGTCGACAAAATTGTGGAAGGTGTCGCCGACCATGATCATCGTACCGCTGCGGCCATGCGTATCGTGCTCATGCACCTCGCAATCGTCGTGGTGGCAGTGCCGCCACAGCAGCAGTTTTTCCAGCGTAAAGAACAACAGGATGCCGGCCAGCACCGTGCCGCTCACCGCCGCCGCGCTGCTGCCGGTATCCATCGCCTCGGGCAGGATTTCGAGAAACACCGCGCCGAGCAATGCTCCAATGGCATAGCTGACCAGCAAACCGACCCAATGCTGGCGCGCGTTCAGCGCGAACAGCGCGGCGCATAATACGCTCAGCACACCGCCGGCAACGCTGGCTGCAATAATCCACAACAGAACAGTCATGGGGTGCGCTCAGCAAAAATGGGAATGCAAATATGGCCGTTCATACTTAAACCCTTGCCGCAATGAATGCCTTCAACTGCTCAACATCCGGCGGCAGCGTGTCGAAGCGTTGCGGCAGGCTTTCGATGTTCTCGTAACCGGCCGGGCGCTGCGGGTCTTGCCCGAGCGCCTCGCGGATGGTCTCCTCGAACTTGGCCGGCAGCGCGGTTTCCAGGCACACCAGCGGGATGCCCGCCTCGCGGTGTTCCAATCCGGCTTTCAGGCCGTCGGCGGTATGCGGATCGATCACCACGCCGTATTGACTATGCACGCGGCGTATCGTGGCGATGCGGTTCGCATGGTTGCTGGCGCCCGAAGCCAGGCCGAATTCCTGCACCCGGGCGAAATAAGGTGTTTGGCTCAGATCGAAATAGCCATCCTTTTCCAGTTGCTGCCACAGGCCCTTGAGAACTTGCGGATCGCGTCCGACCAGGTCATAGGCGAAACGCTCGAAGTTGGAGGCCTTGGTGATGTCCATCGACGGGCTGCTGGTGTGCAGCGTCTCCGGGCGCGGGCGATACACCCCGGTCTTGAAGAACTCGTCGAGCACATCGTTCTCGTTGGTCGCGGCGATCAGCTTGCGGATCGGCAAGCCCATCTGGCGCGCAATATGCCCGGCGCAGACATTGCCGAAATTGCCGGAAGGTACGGCGAAGGAAACCTGCTCATCGTTGCTTTGGGTCAGCGCGAAATAGGTCTGGAAATAGTAAACCGCCTGCGCGACGACCCGCGCCCAGTTGATCGAATTGACCGTGCCGATCCGGTATTTTTCCTTGAAGGCGAGATCGTTCGACACGGCTTTCACCATGTCCTGGCAGGCATCGAACGGCGCGGTCACCGCGATGTTGAAGATGTTCGGGTCTTGCAGCGAATACATCTGCGCGGTCTGAAACGGGCTCATCTTGCCGAGCGGCGACAGCATGAACACGCGGATGCCGCGCTTGCCGCGCATCGCGTATTC
>JACPEI010000096.1 GCA_016183575.1 Nitrosomonadales bacterium
GGCGCACCACCGGCTGGCTGAATTCGTTGACGCCGGATTGCAGCGCCTGGTATTCCATCTCGCCCGGCTCGATTTCATGCAGGATGCCGTCGATGGAAAGCTCGAAGCCGTAGTATTGGTCGATCGCGCGCAGGATGTCGGATTCGCTGGCAAGCTGGGTGATCAGCCGATATTCATCCTTGAGCAGGGCGCGCACCTGATCCAGCGCGATGATGTTGTCCGGATCGGCGATCGCCAGGGTCAGGATGCGGCCGGCCTTGTCCACCGACAGCGGCAACAACTGGTAGCGCCGCGCGACATCCTTGGGAATCAGCGCCAGCGCGGCAGGGTCGATGATGACGGCGGTGAGGTCAACGCTTTCCTGCCCGAGATTTTCCGACAATACATCGCGGATGGTGGCTTCCGACAGGAAGCCCAGGCGCACCAGCAAGCGGCCGAGCGGCTGGTGCGACTTGTTCTGCTCTTGCAGGGCGATACGCAACTGGTCATCGCTGATCACACCCTTATTGACCAGCATGCGTCCCAGCGGTTGTTGGAGTTGGTTGTCCATTCTTTAGATTTCTGGGCTTTAGTTTTTTGGCATGGCGATTTAACGCATCAGTTCTTGCTCGCGTTGTGAAATTTGCGCGTGATCGAAGCCCGCGCTGTGTAATGGGTCGAGCTGCATGGCGCGCTGATAATGCTGCGCGGCTAACTTTTTCTGTCCGAGGTGGTCGAGGCTGACTGCGAGATTGAAGGCGTATTCGGCATTGCCGGATTCCAGCGTATAGGCGTTGAAGTAGGCCTGTTGCGCTTCGCCCCAGCGCGATTGCCCTGCATACAGGTTACCCAACGCAAAATGCAGGGCGGCTGAATTGCTCTGCTCGCGGAGCAGGGTTTTTAAACGGCTTTCGTTGCGGTCGTCATCCGCACTTAACGCGGACATCCCGGCATTTGCCACGGCATTGCGCGGATCCAGTGTCAGTACGCGGCCGAAATACTGTGCCGCCGCCTGGTTTTCCCCGCGCTGCTGGGCGATGGCTGCCAGCCCAAGCAGTACATCGGGATGGTGCGCATCCTTCCTGAACATCGCCAGATACAGTTGCCAGGCTTCGTCCAGTTTGCCGCTGCGATAAGCGAGATAGGCATCCCTCAACAGCGGATCGACAGGTTCGGTTTTCTGCTGTTTTATGCGTATAGGGTTGCTATTTGAGGGTGTCGGGGCGCTGTTGCGCGGTTGCGGCATGGCGGCGACCTGTTGGGTTTTTTCAAGATTGTCTGCGGCGCTTGGTTTGCTGACCTCTGTAATCGGTATATTTTGTATTAAAGGGTTTGTTGCGGCGGCGGGTTGTATCTGGCCAACCGGTGGGGCAGGCGGCGCACTTATAGGGTGCAGGGGTGTCGTGTTGCTCGCAGAACCCGCATGCCACAAATAAGCCGCACCGGCAGCGAGCAGCAAAACCGTGCCGCCCAAGGCGTACAGCAAATTGCGGTTGGGCAGTGTGAGGCCGGCAATTGGGAGCAGGGATTTTGCGGCGAACAAATTATGCCCGGCGCTGCGTGCCTGATCCCCGGTCTGCGGGGCGGCCGTATCCGGGCCTGTACCGGTCTCCGGCTGCGCGGATTGCGCTTGCAGCGATTTTTTGCGTGCATCGAGGAGCAGGCTCATATTCAGAGGTTTTTCAAGGGTTGCCGCTGGCGGGTTCTTTGAAGAAGTTCTGATCCGGCAGCGTATCGCGGTATGCGCTGAAATTGCCGTCGATGCTGGCATCCTTGATGACCGTCGGGCGCAGGAAGATCACCAGTTCGGTTTTTTTGGTCGTATCATTGCGCTGCTTGAACAGCTCGCCCACTAGCGGGATGCCGGACAGGCCTGGTATGGAATCGGTGTTGTTGGTCGCCGTGTCTTGCATCAGTCCGCCCATCACAGCGATCTGGTTGCTCTCAATTTTCAATATCGATTCCATCTCGCGCGTCGAGGTTACCGGGATGCGGCTTACTACCGGAGGCGTTGCCAGGGCCAGGCTCGGGTTGGGGTCATTGACATAACCAAGCAGGCGTGAAATTGATGGGTGCAAGTTGATTTGCACGGTATCGCTATCGCTGATCTGTGGCGTCACGCTCATGGTGATACCGATAGGCACGGTGTTGGGAGTGGTTGAATACGTGCTGAATGCCGAGCTGGTTGAAGTTGGCGCGGTGGTGGTGACATTGATAACAAAGTACACCAGATTGTCCACCACGCGCAGTATCGCGGTCTGGTTGTTCATCACGCTGAGTTTAGGGCTGGACAGCACTTTTACCTTACCGAATGATTCCAGCAGGGAAACTGATGCAGCCAGGTTACCCAATCGTGAGGTGGGGTTAAGGTAATCGAGAATGAACATGCTCGCAGTATTGCCGGCCACCAAACCAATCCCGGCGCCGCTCTGGCCTGTTGCAGCTTGCTTCAACTGGAAACCGGTGCCGCCACGCTGCAATAATGACCAGTTGATACCTTGTTGATATTGATCGTTCAATTCCACTTCCACCACGGTGGCTTCGATCAGGACCTGCCTGCGAGCACTGCCCATTATCTGGGCAATAAATTCCTGGATCTTTTCATGCTGTTTGCCGGTGGCGCGCACCGTGATGATGCCGTTCTCCGGGTTGGCGATGACCGATGCGGCTTCGCGGAAAGTGTTGGTGCGTGTGACGGTGGTGCCACCTTCTTGCACGCTCACTGGATTGGGGCTGCTTTCTATTCCAACCTTGGGGGCAGACTTTTTGCCGGTTGCCGGTTGCACGCCGGTTCCGGTGCTGCTGGCCGCGCTTACCTGCTGCACTACGGTTTCACTGGAGCCGGATGGCAATATCTTGTCGGTCTCATGCAGGATGTCCTTGATGTTCTGAATCAGGACGTCCCAGAAATGGTTATTGGATTTGTTCTTGATGGTAAGCGATGAATTGTTGTTGCCGGAACTGCCTGCTCCGGCAGCACTGCCGGATGAATTGGAACCAACTTGCGTGGCATTGGACATCGTCCCATCAGAGTCGCGCGTCATGTTCACATAATCGATCTTGTAATGGTGCAGATAGGGCGTATCCGGCATCACGATCAGATTGCCATTGTCCAGTTCATAACGCATATCGATTTGCCTGGCGATGCGCGTAAGGATTTGCGGCAGGGTCTGGTTGAGCGCGTTCAGGGTGACCGTCCCTTGAATGCCGGGGTGGATATCCAGATTGATTTTCGCATCGCGCGCCAGGGCAAACAGGATTTCCTGCGCAGGAACATTGGTGACGACGACGCTATAGGTCTCCATCTTGGTTGCCGGCTTGGGCGGTGGTAGAACGACGCTGCGTTTTATGGTCTGCGGAATGCCGGTCGCGGCGGACAGCGGGCCGGCTGGCTGTTGGATATGCTTATCCGACGGCTGAATCGGTTTGGTGCCGCAACCGGCAAGAATTACGCTGACGGCGCAGAGATAAATTATGTTGCGTAAGCGCATTCTTTTCTCCTTATCCCTTATGGTACGAAGCCTAGCAGCTTTGCGGGTTTGGCTCAATACGCCTTCGGTTTATAAATAGGCTAAAAGGCGTAAACGGATGCGGTGAAAGTCTCCTGATAGCGCGGCGGCAATTCATTGATCGCGTCGCGTGCCGCATGAATCGACGGGTATGCACCATAGAGTACGCGCAGCCCGTCCTTGCCGCCAAATTTGGCGGGCAGCAGATAAATTTCGGAGAGCTTGCCCAGCCCTTCCGCGCGCCTCAGGAAGTTTTCGATGCGCTCCCGCTTTATCTCTTCGTTGAAGAATAATTGAATACTGGCAACGGCTTTCTTCTGTTCGAGCAATTGTTTGCCCGCCGCCAGGCGCTGCTCATACAGACCTGCCTTGCCGGTCGCCGGACTAACACTTGCTATCGATGCAGGCATGGCCGCCAGCGGCAAATTATCTGCCGCCGGTTGAGGGGGGGGAGCCAGGCTGGAGGTTGCCGGATTTGTTTTTTCGCTGGTTGCGTGAACAGGCGCGTTATCCGGCTGTGGCACAATTGCAGGGGACGGCTGGGCAGATGTGCGGGCAGGCGGCCTGTCCAGCAGCCACCAGGCTGCCAGGCCCGTTAAAAGCAGCATGCCTGCCGCGCTTCCCATCAGCAGTTTTTTGCCGGCCAGGGAACGGGCAGGTTTGAGTTCGCTGTCGCGCATTGCCGCCTGCACATGCCGAACCTCGATGTTGTGGGTGTCCTCCACGAAGGCGGACAGCAGCGATTTGTCCGCGAGGATGTTGATGCGGCGCATCAATCCGTTGGACGCATCGGCGATGAGCTTGATGGCGTTCGGCGAAAAAATGTCCGGCCCGCGGTAGCCGGCCGCGCGCATCCTGAACATCAGGTAGCTTTCGAGGGCATTGCGCGACAGCGGCTGCATGTGGAAATGGTGGACGATGCGGTCCTTGAGCTGGCGCATGTTCGGCTGATCCAGCTTGGCGTTCAGTTCCGGCTGCCCGAACAGGATGATTTGCAGCAGCTTGTCATTGCCGACCTGCAAGTTGTAGAGCAGGCGCAACTCTTCCAGCGTATCCAGCGGCATGGCGTGCGCCTCATCGACCAGTACGACGACACGCTTGCCTTCGCGGGCCTTCTCCTCGAGCTTGTTCTGAATGCTGTGCATGACGATGCCGACGCGCTTGCCGTCAATGCTCAGGCCGAGCGCGTCGGCAATCGCATACAGCATTTCTTCGCGCGACAGGCTCGGGTTGGCGAGATAAATGGTTTCAACATGTTCGGGCAGCCGCTCGAGCAACATGCGGCACAGCATGGTTTTGCCGCTGCCGACTTCGCCGCTGACTTTGACGATGCCTTCTGCTTCGCTTAACGAATAGATCAACGCATCAAGGATTTCGCCGCGATTGGCGCCGGAAAAAAAGAATACCGTCACGGGCGTGATTCTGAACGGTGGTTCGTCAAGTCCGAAATGTTCTAGGTACATGCCTGGGTCCTATAGGTTGGTTTTTCATGCGCATCCATGCGGCTATGCAGCGTAGTGCGGTTGATGTACCTCAACGCTATTGCCAAACATAGCCGCCAATCCTTGGTAAATCAGCGGATCGTCATCGACGATCATCAGACCGGGAAGTGTCGGAAGGGCTTCAATTTGCGCTCATGGAGATAGGCATTGGGCGCTGAGCATAGCGGTAAGCGCACGCAAGCTCAATAGGGAGAAAAGCCTGCGAATTGACTCAAGATAAAAGTTACCGAGAGTAGTCGCAAGAAAGGATCGTTGCCTCAAGTTAAAGGTTACCGAAACAACAAGGGTAATCTGACATGGGTAAA
>JACPEI010000016.1 GCA_016183575.1 Nitrosomonadales bacterium
CGCTACCAGCGCGATGAAGGCTGCGAACAGCACAAAGTGGCTGATGCCCTCGATTGCGTTGGTCTCGCCGTCGTGCAGGTTGTTCATCACGGCGAGGAAAGTCAGCAGCAGCATGCCCGCCTGGACCGGCGTCAGCGCCATCTCGATGCGTTCGCCGCTCAACAGCGCGATGGCCTCGATCACCGGCAGCGTGAGCAGCACCGTGGCGAGCGAAGCGCCCAGCGCGATGTTGACGGTGGTCTGCATGCGGTTGTTCTGCGCCGCCCGGAGCGCGGTGAGGATTTCCGGGCTCGCGGAGATCAGCGCCACCAGCACCGCCGGGATCGCCTTCGGCAGGCTGCTGCCGGCCAGCCCGGCATCCAGCAGCACCGATAACACTTCCGAGAGCACGCCGACCAGCACGATCGCGCCGAGCATCACCGCGACATGCAGCACGTTCGGGCTGTGCGCGAGGTCATGCGCCTCTTCCTCGATGTTGGCGGTGTATTCGAAAAAGTTGCGGTGCTCCACGGTCTGCAGGCGCAGGAAGGCCAGATACATGATCGCCATGATGCCAATGGAGAAAACCGAGTAAATCTGCCACTTTGCCTCCGGCACGAAGTCCGGAATGAACATGCCGACGCCGATGGCGACCAGCAGCATGGCGATGAAGGAGTTGGCCGACGAGATGTTGTATTTTGTGCTGCCGTGTTTCAGGCCGCCGACTATGGCCGCGAGGCCGAGGATGCCGTTGATGTCGAACATCACGGCGGCAAACACCGTGTCGCGCGCCAGGGTGGGATTGGGCGCGCCCTGCAACAGCACGACCAGAATCACTACCTCCACGGAAACCGCGGCAAGCGTGAGGATCAGCGTGCCGTAGGGTTCGCCGAAGCGCATCGCCAATACCTCGGCATGATGGGCGATGCGGAACGCCACGCCGATGATCGCGGCGAGGATCACCAGCAGCAACCCCCACAGCATGGCGCCGCCGTGCTCGACGGCGCTGTGCTCGAGGGTGAAGCCCAGCCCAAGAACGATCAGGGCGAGAACAATCAGGAATTCGGCTTTGAAGTATTTCATGGTGGTGTTTGGCGCAAAAATTAATGTTGCGCACCCTAACCGGTAGGGAATGGGGCGTCAACCCGCGCCGCGGCATAGGCCGGAATCTGTTGACTGACAAGGTTTTCGTTACTACTATGACCGTTCGGTAAGGCTTTGGACTGTTAACTTCATCAGGGAGATCGCATCATGGCAGAACGAAAAGCAAAACCAGCCGCAAAAAAAGTGGCTGTAACCAAGGCGACCGGCGCGGCTGCCGTCAAACCGAAAACCACCAAGGCAGCGGCGACGCCCAAGAAAGCGGCGGCGCAAAAAACGGCGACCGCGAAACCGAAAACCACCAAAACCCCGGCAGTGAAAAAAGCGGTTGCGCCCGCCGCCGAAAAGAAAACTCCGGCGAAAAAAGCCGTAACAGCCAAACCGGCCGCAAAGAAAACCGCGGCGCAGCTCACTCCCGAAGAACGCTATCGCATGGTGCAAACCGCAGCCTACTTTATTGCGGAGCGCAACGGGTTTAGCGGCTGCTCGGCCGATCATTGGGTGGCTGCCGAGCTTGAGATTGCGGGCAAGCTGGGCCAATAACTCCTTTTTCAATAGTATCGTAGGGTGCATTCCATGCACCGTTACCATTGGTGCATGGAATGCACCCTACATGCGTTATTGCTTTTCCAGACAAGCGAAGTAAATCGCCGCATCCGGCTGGGTGCGGTTGCGTTGCGCCTGCCAGATCATTTCGCCCAGGCATTCCATCATGCGATGTTGCGCATCGTGCTCCGATTCGAATTGCCGCGTCAGGCGCGCAAAATGTGCGCGGATACCCGCCGGCTGATTGATGGAAATCTGTTCCTCGATGGTGAGGTGCATCATCAGGTGCAGGAACGGATTGGCCGCGCCTTGCTCCGGCAGAAAGTCCTGATCCTGGTGACGTTCCGGATTCTCCAGCACGGCGTGATATTCCGGATGTTTGGCGATGAGCTGCGCGGCGAGGTCTTCCAGCGGCGTGAGCAGTTCGCCGGCCCTGCGCTTGCGCCAGGATTCGAACAGGAAATTGCGCGCTTCGTCACGCGACGGGTTAAAAAACATCAGAGCTCCTTCGCTTCATATTCGCACAGGTCGTTGATGAGGCATATGCCGCATTTCGGTTTGCGCGCCTGGCAGACATAACGCCCGTGCAGGATTAGCCAATGGTGCGCATTGTGCTTGAATTCATCCGGCACCACCTTGAGCAATTTGTTTTCCACCTCCAGCACGTTCTTGCCGGGCGCCAGGCCGGTGCGGTTGGCGACGCGGAACACATGCGTGTCCACCGCGATAACGGGCTGCCCGAAGGCGGTATTGAGGATCACACTTGCGGTCTTGTGCCCCACGCCGGGCAAGGCTTCCAGCGCCTCGCGGGTCTGCGGCACCGCGCCGCCGTGCTGTTCCACCAGCAGGCGGCAGGTCTGCATCAGGTGTCTGGCCTTGGTCTGGTACAGGCCGATGCGCTGGATATATTCGCGCAGCTTCTCCTCGCCGAGTTCTAGCATCGCCTGCGGCGTGTCGGCGACCGGGAACAGTTGCCGCGTAGCGGCATTGACGCTGACATCGGTGGCCTGCGCCGAGAGCAGCACCGCCACCAGCAGCTCGAACGGCGTGGAATATTCCAGTTCAGTGGCCGGATGAGGGTTTGCTGCTTGCAGGCGCAGGAAAATTTTGCGGCAATTGGCGTGGTTCATGAGCGTGATGTTCCGGGTGAACGTTCAGGGACTGGTTGCGCGAAGCTCCCTGATAGCCCCGCGCAACACAAATAATGCCGATCGGACAAAAAGCGCGGCAAGCGCCAAGCCGACCAGGATGTCGGGCCAGCCCGAATGGGTGAGCCATACTCCGGCTGCGGCAAACAATACCGAGACATTCGCAATGAGGTCGTTGCGGGAACACAGCCAGACGGAGCTCATGTTGATGTCATCGGAGCGATGCCGCCAGAGCAGGAAAAAACAGATGCCGTTCGCGGCAAGCGCGAGCAAGCCGATAGCACCGATGACCTCGAATACCGGGACATGCGGAAAGAGTATCCGGTAAATCGCCTGCCCCAGGACGAAAAGGGCAAACAGCGCCATGATGATGCCCTTGAACAGGGCGGCCCGGGCTTTCATGCGCGCGCCGCGCGCGACGACATAGAGGCTGAAGCCATAGACCAGCGCATCGCCCAGCATATCCAGCGAATCGGCCAGCAGCGACAGGGAGCCCGACATAAGCCCGGCCGTCAGCTCCACCACGAACATGACGGCATTGATAACCAGTACCCACTTGAGCGTCGAGCTTTGGCGGCCGCGCAGCGCGTCAAGCTCGCAAGCCTTGTCATTGCAACAATCGGCCATCATCCGCTCCTAAAAATATCCAGCGTGAATTGGAATCGCTAATGAGCGGTCGAACAGCCGCCTTCAACCGGCGCGACGGTGGCATTCGCGCCGTGCGCCTTGCGTTCGGCGCGCAGGTTCAGCCAGTTCTTCAGCGCGATCAGCAGGCCGAGCGCGATGAACGCGCCGGGCGGCAGGATGGCGAGCAGGAAGCCGTGATAATTTGGCACCACGGTAATCACCAGAGATTTCGCCGCCTCGCCGAACACCATGTCGATGCCGGACAGCAAAGTGCCGTGCCCGAATATCTCGCGGATGCCGCCCAGCACGACCAGCACCGCCGTCAGTCCCAGCCCCATCGCGATGCCGTCCAGCGCGGAGGCGAACACGCCGTTTTTGGAGGCGAACGATTCGGCGCGCGCCAGGATGATGCAGTTGGTGACGATCAGCGGAATGAAGATGCCCAGCACCAGATACAGCGGATGCACATAGGCATTCATCAGAAGCTGCACGACCGTGACCAGCACGGCGATCAGCAGGATATACACCGGGATGCGCGTTTCGTTGGGGATCACCTCGCGTATCGCGGCCACCCCGCTGCCCGATAGGGTCATCACCAGCGTGGTGGCCAGGCCCAAGCTGAGCGCGTTGACCACCGTGTTGCTGATCGCCAGCAGCGGGCACAGGCCGAGCAGTTGCGCGACGCCGGGGTTCTGTTTCCACAGGCCGTTGTATAAAATGTCTTTTATTCCCTGATAGGTCATTTTATTTCTCCTTCGCTGGGAGTAGGGGCACGGCGCGCCGTGCCTCTACATTTGCGAACATCTCATCGCGGTGCTGCGCGTAATACTGTAAGGCCTTGTGCACCGCCTTCACGATCGTGCGCGGCGTGATCGTGGCGCCGGCCATGTAGTCGAATGAACCGCCGTCTTTTTTGACTTTCCATTCGCCGCTCTTGCGGTTTTCCAGCGAAGCGCCGTTGAAGCCGGTGATCCAGTTGCTCCTGGCGATCTCGATGTAATCGCCCAATCCCGGCGTCTCCCTGTGCGACACCACGCGCACGCCGCCGATGCTGCCGTCGCTGCGGATCGCGATGATCAGGTTGATCCTGCCGCTGTAACCGTCCGGCGCAATGACCTGCAGCACCGCGATGGACGGCTGGTTGTTCAGGCGGCCGCGATAGACAAGGGTCGTCCCCGTGCCGCCCAGCAGTTTGTCCGCCGCCAGTTGCGCGGTGTCTTTCATGATGTCGTTGTCGTAAGTCGCTGGCGGCGCGATTTGCGCGATCAGTTTCAGCTTCTCGTTCTCTTCGCTGCGCGCGATGGTTTCATGCGTCAGGTCGTAGGTCCAGGCCAGCAAGGCCGTGCCGGCCAGCGCGAAGAACAGCAGGTTCAGCGCGGTGTAGGCGGAAGCCCTGGCCGTGGTCCTCATGGTCTCTTTTCCTTCTTGCCGAACACGGGGGGCTGCGTGTACAGCACGATCAGCGGCACGCAGATATTCATCAGCAGCGTAGCGAATGCCATGCCGTCAGGGAAGCTGCCGAACGCGCGGATCAGGTAGGTCAGCAACCCCGCCCCTGCGGCAAAGATCAGCTTGCCTTTGTTCGTGGTGGGGCCGGTCACCGGATCGGTGAGGATGAAGAATGCGCCCAGCATCGCCGCGCCGGAAAACCAGTGGAACAGCGGCGCGGCATAGTGGGTTGGATCGGCCAGGTGGAAGATACCGGCGGCGGTGAACAGCGTGCCGAGAAAGGCGGCCGGGATATGCCAGGTGATGATGCGCGCGGCAAGCAGGTAGAGGCCGCCGAGCAAAAATCCCAGCGACACCATTTCGCTGCCTTGCCCTGCCAGACGGCCATAGATGGGCATCTCGAAAATCTGCCCGACCGATTCGTCGAGGTGCAAACGGGTCTTCAGGGTATCCAGCGGCGTGGCCATGGTGACGGCATCGAGCGTCACATTGGGCGGCAGCGCGCCGAGGAAGATGTATTTCAATTGTTCGAGGAAACCGAGCTCGATCGGCCCGAGGCCGTGCGGCGTAAGCCAGTGTGTCATCTGTGCCGGGAACGAGATGATCAGCACCGCATAGCCGATCATCGCCGGATTGAACGGGTTGTTGCCCAGCCCGCCGTACAGGTGTTTGGCGATGGCGATCGCGAATGCCGTGCCGACCACGACCAGCCACCACGGCGCGAGCGGCGGGATGGACAGCGCCAGCAGCCAGCCGGTGAGCAGCGCGCTGTTGTCGCCGATGAAGTGCATCACCGGGCGGTTGCGCAGCTTGAGCATCAGCGCCTCGGTGCCGAGCGCGGTGAGGCTGGCCAGCGCGATCGAAACCAGGATCGCCGGGCCGAAATGCCAGACATACAGCGCGATGCCCGGAAGCAGCGCGAGCAGCACCCTGAGCATGATCCGCGAGACGGTATCCGGTTTGCTGATGAAAGGTGAAAAAAGCGCGCTCATGTTATTCCTTCTTATGCTCACCAGCCGATTTCGCCAGTTCGTGGATATGCGCGCGGCGCGCCTCGATCTCGGCGATTTCCGCCCGCTGCTGCGCGGTGAGGTTTTCGGTGTTCTTCGGCTGGCTGGCGGCGGCCTGTTCCCTGGCGCGGGCGATGGCCGCCTGGATTTTCTGCTGCATCGCGTCTGCCGGGTTTGCCGATGGGGCAGGTGCCTGTTTGGCGGCTTGTTCTCTGGCGGCCAGCTTCTCGGCCTTTTCCTGCTTCTCGCGCTCGAAACGGTATTCGCGGAACTCGTGGCGTTCGCGCGCGTGGTCGGCGGCCTGCTGATCCTGTTCGCGTGCACGGATCTCGCTCTTGGCGAACTGGAAATACTGCACCAGCGGGATATGGCTGGGGCAGACGTAGCTGCATGCGCCGCATTCGATGCAGTCGAACAGGCTGAATCGTTGCGCCTTGTCGAACTCTTTCGACTGGGAGAACCAGAACAAATCCATCGGCTGCAAATCCGCCGGGCATACCTCGGCGCAGCGCATGCAGCGGATGCAGGGCAGGGCGGGCGGCGCGGGCGGGAATAATTTATCCGATGCGGCGATGATGCAGTTGCTCGCCTTGACCAGCGGGATGTCCGTCGAAGCCAGCGGCAATCCCATCATCGGGCCGCCCATGAGGTAGCGGTCGGTGTCCGGCAAGGCTTCGCCGAGCGCGGCCAGATCGCGAACCGGCGTGCCGAGCAGCACCTCGAAATTCTGCGCGCGGCGGACGTTGCCGGTGATCGTGATGATGCGCGACAGCACCGGCTCGCCGTGCGCGAGGGCGCGATACGCGCTGTAGGCGGTGGCGACGTTGAAGCATTGCACGCCGATGTCGGTGGGCAGTTTGCCGGAAGGCACTTCCAGCCCGGTGAGCACGCGGATCAGCTGCTTCGCGCTGCCGCCCGGATAGATCGTCGGCACGACGACCACCTCAAACGGCAGGCCGCTTTCGGTTACCGCCTGCCGCATCGCGGCGATCGCCTGCGGCTTGTTGTCCTCGATGCCGATCAGCACTTCCCCGGCTTCCAGCATGAAGCGCAGCATTGCAGCGCCCTGCACGATTTCCGTGGCGCGCTCGCGCATCAGCATGTCGTCGCAGGTGATATACGGCTCGCATTCCGCGCCGTTCAGGATCAGCGTATCGATTTTCCGGTTGCCGGGGCGCAGCTTGATATCGCCGGGGAACACCGCGCCGCCCAATCCCACCACGCCGGACATGCGCAGCTGCTGGCGCAGCTCGGCAGGATCGCTGTTGCGGTAATCAAATCCTGTCCTGAGCGAAGTCGAAGGGGCGGCATGGGTTATCCATTCCTCCCTGCCGTCCGGGATCAGCGTGGCGCACAAATCCGGCAGGCCGGAAGGGTGGGCGATGGGCTGCGCGCCGATGGCGGCGATGGTTCCCGATGTGGATGCATGCACCGCGCTCGAAATGAAGCCGTCCGGCATGCCGATCAGCTGGCCTTTCAGCACCCGGTCACCGGCCCGCACCATCGGTTTGGCGGCCGCGCCGGCATGCTGGCGGAACGGGATGACCAGTTTCGACGGCAGCGGCGCGCGCGCAATGCCGGATTGCGTGGATGGCTCCTTGTTTTCGGGCGGGTGGATACCGCCGTTAAATTGATAGAGCGTTCTCATTTAGCCTGAGCCAGCGTGTAAACCGGATATTTCCATTTCCAGTTGGCGATATTTTCGCCGATGGGTTTCATGCTGATGCAGTCCACCGGGCAGGGCGCGACGCACAGCTCGCAGCCGGTGCACTCGGAGGCGATGATGGTGTGCATCTGCTTCGCCGCGCCGGCGATTGCATCCACCGGGCAGGCCTGGAAACACAAGGTGCAGCCGATGCACAGGTTCTCGTCGATGAAGGCGACCGACTTCGGCTTGAGCACGGTGCCGCCGCCGAACGGCTTGAACTCCACGCCGAGCAGATCGGCGAGCTTGTGGATGCCTTCCTCGCCGCCGGGCGGGCATCTGTTGATGTCGGCCTCACCGGCGGCAATCGCTTCCGCGTAAGGCCGGCAGCCGGGATAGCCGCATTGCCCGCACTGCGTCTGCGGCAGGATCGCATCGATCTTGTCCGCCAGCGGATTGCCTTCGACGCGGAATTTGACCGCGGAAAAACCCAGCACCCCGCCGAGTACGATCGCGATACCCGCCATCACCAGCAACGCGCTCAGCATTATTTGATCAACCCCGAGAAGCCCATGAACGACAGGCTCATCAGCCCCGCCGTGACCATCGCGATCGCCGAGCCCTTGAAGATTCCCGGCACATCCGCGCCTTCCATGCGTTCGCGCATCCCGGCGAACAGCACCATCACCAGCGTGAAGCCCAGCGCGCCGCCCATGCCGAAGAAAACCGATTCCATGAAATTGTGGTTCGCCTGCACGTTGAGCAGCGGGATGCCCAGCACCGCGCAGTTGGTGGTGATGAGCGGCAGGTAGATGCCGAGCACCTGGTGCAGCATCGGGCTGGTCTTCTGGATCACCATTTCGGTGAACTGCACGATGCCGGCGATCACCACGATGAACGACAGCGTGGTCAGATAGGAAAGCTCCGGCCCCAGCAGATATTCGTTGATGAGATAACTGGCGCCCGAGGCTATGGTCAGCACAAAGGTGGTGGCCAGGCCCATGCCGAGCGAAGTCTCCAGTTTCCTGGAGACCCCCATGAACGGGCAGAGGCCGAGGATCTTGACCATCACGATGTTGTTCACAAACACCGCGCCGACCAGGATGAGCAGATATTCGGTCATTGATGCACCTTTGAAGTCAGGCGTTGATTATCCCCCGATTCATATACCCCTTCAACCGCGCCGGCAGTAGATGAATGTGCTGGAAAGTTTGATTGGCTGGCATTGATGAGAGGCGGGTTTGTGCCACCGGAACTCGACTCTCGCCATCCAAAGCCGTCATTCACTCAATCGACTTGCCATCTTGTAGCTTATAGGCTACATTATTCCCATGATTGAAGTGTTCCGATACCAGACCGAAGAAGGCGAAGAGCCATTGACCGAATGGCTCCAGTCGCTGCGGGATAATCAGGCGCAAGCCAAGATACGTGTCCGCCTCAAACGCCTGGAGGCGGGGAATTTTGGCGACTGCGATCCAGTAGGTGAGGGAGTGCAGGAATTGCGAGAGCACCTTGGCGCGGGTTATCGAGTGTACTTTGGTCGACATGGTCAGACAGTCGTAATCTTGCTGTGCGGAGGTTCCAAGAAATCGCAGCCTGCGGATATCAAGACTGCCAAGGAATATTGGGAAGATTGGAAAAGGAGACAAATATGAGCAAGAAACTTAAAGCCGCAGTATCTCACTATGATCGCGAAGTGGCCGAGCTGCGTGCAGATCGTGAGTTGGCTGTCGAATACCTGAAAGCTGCCATGGAATCACTCGACAACCCCGATGACCGCGCAGCCGGTCTTCTTGCGCTGCGCACTGTGGTAGAAGCATATGGTGGTCTTGGGGCGGTGGCCGCCGAGGCCGGGATCAGCCGTGAATCGCTGTATCGGACACTCTCTGCCAAAGGGAACCCGACACTGAAAACCCTGCTTGCCGTGTTGAAGGCCGTTGGAATGAAACTCTCGGTTGAACCAGAACATCACGCTGCAGCATAAGCAGCCAGCAGACGCTCGTCCTCCAGTCGGTTCGATTGTCCATCACGTTTCCCGGTTGCCGGCCTTGAAGGTCAATTGAATTCCTTTCTGAGGGTAATGGCGATGATCTTGTCTATGCTTACCACCGCGTCGAAATTAATCATTCCGGCAAGCTGGGTGATATACACCACGGAATTCCCAACCATGGTCACTTTCCCCTCGATCTTTTCGCCGGACACCAGCGAGAGAACGACGCGCTCCTTCGTAAGCTCGACCAGGGCTTCCCTCATCGTTGTGCTTGCCTTGGGCTCGAACTTCACCACGGCGGCGGCGAAGGCGACCGGCGCCGGTAACACCGTCAGCCCGGCCATGAGCAGCAGAGTGTTCGCCAATATTTTCATTTGTTTCACCTTTCCGATAATGCTTGGCGGAAAAGAATAGCAGAAACCCAAGGTGCCGGGAAATCCAAGGTGCGAAGCCCGAATTGTTTTTTGCGTGGCAGGTGTGAAGCCGAGCCATCAAACGCGGATTTCTATTCCTTGACGGCTTCGACGGGAATGGTCAGCGTTACTTCATCGCTCACGTAAGGAGCGTGTTTGCCGGCGTTGAATTCGGAGCGTTTGATCCTGGTGGTGGCGTTGGCTCCGCAGGCATCTTTCTTGCGCATCGGATGGGGCATGCAATGAAAGGAGGTCACCGTCAGCGTCACCGGCTTGGTCACGCCCTTGATGGTCAGGTCACCGTCTACGCTGGCCAATTTATCGCCATCGAATTTCAGGGCTTTGGATTTGAAGGTGATGGTGGGGTATTTTGCGGTGTCGAAGAAATCTTCGCCCTGTATGTGCTCATTGAAGAGCGGGTAGCCGGTGCTCACGGATTTCGCGTCGATCACCACATCGACCGAGCCGGTCTTGGCAGCACGGTCCAGGATGATCGTGCCGCTGGTCTTGTCAAAGCGGCTGACCTGGGTGGAATAGCCGAAGTGGCTGTACTCGAAACGCGGCATGGTATGCGTGCCTTCGATGATGTAGGTCTCGGACGCGGCGAAGGCGGCGGTGGACAGGGATGCGGCAACGGCGAGGGCAACAAGTTTTTTCATGATTTCTCCTGGGTGGTTGGTGGGATGAGACTATTTTTTGGCGGGTGCCGCATGGGCTACGACATGGAACTTGATCTGGATTTCGTTGGCGACGGCGCTGACATCGGTCCACGCGCCTTCACCGATCGCGTAATCCAGCCGTTTCAGGATAAAGGCTCCGTCAAACACGCCGGCAGCGCCTTCCTGCCTGAAGGTAAAGGGCGCTGCAACGTCCATGGCTTTTCCTTTGAGGGTCAGTTTGCCGAGGACTTCATAGCGGTTGCCGCCCAGAGCCTTTACGCCGGTGGAAACAAATTGGGCGGACGGGAACATCTTGGTGTTGAACCACTGTTTGCCGGCGACCTCGTCATTGGCCTCGTTGGAGCCGGTATCGATGCTGGCAAGATCGACTTCAATCTGTGCCTGGGCGGCGTTGACTCTGGCCGGGTCGAAGTTGATGCGGACCGAAAACTTGCCGAAGTTGCCTTCCATCGGCACGCCCATCTGCTTGTACGCGAAGGCCAGAGTGCTCTTGTCGGTTTGCACCAGGTTGAATTCGGCGGCCTGGGAGTGGATCGGTGCACAGGCCAGCAACAGCGGCAGGAAATAACGGTGCGGAATTCTCATGGCTGATCCCCTTTGATAAATGGCAACATGCGGCGCAACGTCGCATCGTGTTCGATGAAATGGTGCTTGAGTGCCGCCGCGATGTGCATGCCGACCAGCGCCAGCAGCCCGAAGTTCAGCACCTGATGAATGCCTGCCAGCAGGTCGCCCAGCGCCTTGTCTTTGTCCACCAGGTCGGGCAACTGCACCAGCCCGAGATAAACCACCGGGATACCCTTGGCCGAACTCATCAGCCAGCCCGAAACAGGGATCGCCAGCAGCAGCGCATAGAGCAGAAGATGCACGCCGTCGGCGGCGCGTTGTTGCCACGCAGGGATGGTTTTCGGCAGCGGCGGCGGGGTATGCGTGGCGCGCCATGCCAGGCGCGCCACGGTCAGCAGGAAAATCGTGACGCCCAGCCATTTGTGATAACTGATCAGCTTCAGTTTGAACGGCGAAAGCGCCAGCTCGTGCATATAGACCCCGAGTGGAAAGGTCGCGAAGATCAGCAGCGCCGCCAGCCAGTGCAAGGAGATCGCCGTTCCGGTGTACCGGGTTGCGGTGGTCATGGCGTCTCCCCGTCCGAGATGTGCGCTGCGGCAAACGCCTCGCGCAGGCGGTGCAGGCCGGCGGTTATTCCGGCCAGTTCTTCCGGCGACAATTGGGCGAAAACGCGTTCCATATGCGAGATATGCGCCGGGAAAACGCGCGCAAACAATTTTTTTCCTTGCGGCGTCAACTGGACGATTTGGCTGCGCCCGTCGCTGGGCGACGCGGTGCGGCGCACCAGTCCCTTGTCCGCCAGCCGGTCAACCACCCCGGTAAGCGTACCCTTGGTGATCAGCGTTTTTTCGCCCAGTTCCTTGAGCGGCATGCCGGGCGTGTTGCCCAGGGTCGCGACGATATCGAATTGTGGCGGCGTCAGGTCAAGCGAGCGAATATGCACGGCCGAATAAACTTCGAATGCCTGGTAGGTGCTGGCCAGTTCGCGCAACAGCGGCAGAAAGATCGAGGAGGGCATGATTTAACCAGTTGGTTCTAACTAGGAGCATATTAGTTCTGGTTAGAACCAATGTCAAGCATCAGCCCGAACGGGCTCCAATCTGGTTAACCTAGAAAAAGCAGTTGGCGGGATGGTAGGTGCGAATTCATTCGCCCGAACAACAGGTTGCGTGCGAATGAATTCGCACCTTGTATCTTTCTTCCCGTGGTGGTTAGCTACCACCACACGAAGCGGAGGAAGCTTGTTTCGCACCTTAAGGCTTGACCTTGTTTTGTAGATCAAGCCCTCTGCTTCACCTTTCGCCAGCACGGACACTGAA
>JACPEI010000098.1 GCA_016183575.1 Nitrosomonadales bacterium
GGCGCCGTGATCAGCGGCAACAACTACAGCTTCGACGCGCTGGTGGCGACGAGGGAATGCGTGATCTGCATCCCGACGCAGGACATGGTGCAGACGGTGGTGAAGGTCGGTAGCGTCACCGGCAAGAAGACGGACAAGTTCGCGAAATTCGGCCTGACGCCGCTGCCCGCCTCAATGGTGCAGGCGCCGCTGATCGCCGAGTGCTACGCCAATCTCGAATGCCGGATATACGACAGCCGGCTGGTGAACAAGTACAACTTCTTCGTGCTCGAGGTGGTCAAGGCGTGGATCGACCCGGCGCGTAAAGACCCGCGCACCCTGCACCATCGCGGCCGCGGCCTGTTCGCGATCGACGGCGAGACGGTGAAGCTGCCGTTCAACAAGCCATGAGCCTGCGCAGCGTGGATGTCATGGCCGGGGCGCTGATGGCGATCGCGGCTCCGGCTCTCCCTACCACCGACATCCAGCCCGGGCTCTGGGAGCTGGTCGTGGAGAGCCGGCTCGCCGCCTCCCCCGAATTGCCTCCCGACTCCCTCTCCATGGAACAGTGCTTCACGAAACAGGATGCCCAAGACCCCTCCGGGGTGATCGGCAGCGTGGCGAGCATGGGCGCGGCTGACTGCACCTACACCGAGAAGAGCTACAGCGGCAACGTCTTCCGCTTCCGGATGGAGTGCGCGGGCTCGCACGGCATCCACGCGAGCGGCGAGATCGCGTACTCGGATTCAGCCATGAATGGCAGCATCGTCACCGTGATGGAGATGGCGGGGCGGCGGGCCGAACTGGTGAGCAAACTCCATGCTCGCCATTTGGGCGGTTGCTAGATGATGCGCAATACCGCTGCATGCCTCCTGCTGCTCGCGGCCAGCCTGAATGCCTTCGGCGCCGATCTGCCGCTGGACAGGATCAAGCTGCCGCCCGGTTTCAAAATCAGCCTGTATGCCGACAACGTGCCGGGCGCGCGCTCGATGGCGCTGAGCCCGGACGGCACGCTGTATGTCGGCACGCGCGGCTCCAGGGTTTACGCGCTGCCCAACCGCAGGCACGGCAAGCGCGCGGACGAGGTCATCGTGCTCGCCGATAACCTCGATACGCCAAACGGCGTGGCGTTCCGCGACGGCGCGCTGTTTGTTGCGGAGGTGAACCGCATCCTGCGCTACGACGGCATCGAGTCGCGCCTCTACACTCCGCCCCGGCCGGTGGTGGTGAACAGCAGCTTTCCGGGCGACACGCACCACGGCTGGAAATTCATCCGCTTCGGCCCCGATGGGCTGCTCTACGTGCCGGTGGGCGCGCCCTGCAACATCTGCGAGCCCGACCCGGAACGCTACGCCGCGATCTTCCGCATGAAGCCGGACGGCACGGCGCTGGAGCAGTATGCGCGCGGCGTGCGCAACACGGTGGGCTTCGACTGGCACCCCGACACCGGCGAGCTGTGGTTCACCGACAACGGGCGCGACTGGATGGGCAACAACGCGCCGCCGGACGAGCTGAACCATGCGCCGCGTCCCGGCATGCACTTCGGCTATCCCTATTGCCACGGGCGGGCGCTTGCCGACGACGAATTCGGCGCCAAGCGCGCCTGCGGCGAATTCACCCCGGCCGCGATGGAACTCGGCCCGCATGTGGCGTCGCTGGGGATGCGCTTCTATAGCGGCGGGATGTTTCCGGAAAGCTACCGCAGGCAGGTCTTCATCGCCGAACACGGCTCGTGGAACCGCATCCCGCCGATCGGCTACCGCATCACGCTGGTGCGGTTGAAGAACGGCAAGGCGGCGAGCTACGAGGTGTTCGCGGAAGGCTGGCTGGACACGCTGACCGCGTGGGGTCGCCCGGTGGACATGCAGGTGATGCCGGACGGCGCGCTGCTGGTGTCGGACGATAAGGCGGGGGTGATCTACCGCATCGGCTACGGCGAATAGCCGATCAGGAATCGAGCGTAGCCCGGATGAAATGTAATGGAATCCGGGGCAATTTTGGGAACAGCCACTGTCCCGGATTCCGCTTCGCTTCATCCAGGCTACATGTCTACGCCGAGATAGATGCTGGCGCACTCAATCTGGTGGTCAACGGCAAGGGTATTATGGAATTGATTCTCTCACCCGTAGGGGCACGGGTGTGGCGGGCTTTATCATAAGGGGCGGCGTATTTTCCGTTACCTGTCAGGAAGCCTTCAGCTGAACCAGTTCCCCATCGCGGTTAAACGCGAGGTAGTTGCCGATTTTGCCGTCCTTGATGGACTGGACCATCGTTTTCAGCGGCTGTTCGGCTTCTTCGCTGCCCGTCGCAACCCCGGGTTTTCCGGACATGCAGGCCACAAACGCGATATCCCAGTCTTTTCCCGTCTGGCGGGATTCCTCGACCAAGTCGGCAAAGCTGCCTCGCTCGCTTGCCAGTTTATCGACACACATGACCGGCGTCAGGGTGCCGCCTTGCCGCGCCTTGAATTGCTCCTGCTGGTCTTTGGTGTGGTCGCCCGGCAACTCGGCCTGGGTAAATACAAACAGCATGCGTTGCGGCTCGGCCTGCGCATTGGCGGCATTCAGTAAATCTTCGTAACTCGATATGTTCATGGCGTACAGGTCTTTCGATAACAAACAGCCGCGAATTATATTTCACTATTGCCGCATCACCCAACCGCAAATGCGGTTTCTTCCGTCGGGTGCGCTATTCCTCGATGATTTGCAGGCTCACATCCAGGGTTTTCCACTGCTTCACTTCTTCCTGCAACGCGGTTTCGGTCAGGGGGTTCTGTGCCAGCCAGCCGGCGTCTATCGAGAGGTGGAATTTGGTGCCGCTGAAACTTCCGCGCAATGCGGGCAAACCGATGTCGCTGCGGTTGCGGTAGAACAGCACCGCAAGGCGCAGGCTCACCGCCAGCACGCAGTCTTCGGTGTTTTTCAGTTGTCCCTGCAGCTTGTCTAGGTTGCCGCGCTGCGCCAGCGCCAGCAGGCTCAGGCGCGCCTGTTCCTTTTTTGAGAAGCCCGGCATGTCGGCATTGGCGAGGATGTAGGCGGTGTGTTTGTGATAGCCGCTGTGCGCGACGCTGATGCCGATTTCGTGCAGTTTGGCCGTCCAGCCGAGCATATGCAGCGCGGCCTCGCCGGCTTCATCGCCGAGAAATTGCCGCGCAAACAGGTGCGCCAGCCGCGCCACGCGCCCGGCCTGTTTGGCATCGACGCGGTAACGCTGCTTGAATTGCCGCACCGTGACATCGCGCATGTCGTTGTCGTGAAAACGCCCCAGCAGGTCATACAGCACGCCTTCGCGCAACGCGCCGAGCGCGGGCTGCATCTGCTCGATTTCCAGTTCGCAAAAAGCGGCGTACATGATGGCAAAGCCGCCGGGCAGGACCGGTATGCGTTCCGCGCGCAGCCCGGCCAGAGCGAGCTTGCGCGTATCGCCGGCCCTGACCAGATCGGCACGCAATTTTTCCAGGCCGTCGCGCGTGATGCCGCTTTTGCTGTAGCCATTCTGTTCCAGGATGTCGCACAACACCCGGGCCGTGCCGGATGAGCCGAGCGCGTGTTGCCATTGCCCCCGGTAGTCGGCGGCAATGATCTGCAATTCTATGCGTGCGGCGAGTTCCGCCTGCTTGAGGTTTTGTTTGGTGATTTTTCCGCCGGGAAAAAAACGCAGGCTGTAGCTGACGCAGCCCATGTACAGGCTCTCCAGCTTGAGCGGCTTGAGTCCGTTGCCGATGATGAATTCGGTGGAGCCGCCGCCGATGTCGATCACCAGCCGGTTGTCCTGCGATTGCGGCAAGCCATGCGCCACGCCGAGGTAAATCAGGCGCGCTTCCTCGCGCCCGGCGATGACTTCGATCGGGAACCCCAGGATATGCTCGGCTTGCGGAATAAAATCGGCGGCATTCCTGGCCACGCGTAGCGAGTTGGTGCCCACCGTGCGCACCGCTTCGCGCGGCAGATCGCGCAGGCGTTCGGCAAATCGCCCCAGCGTGGCGAGGGCGCGCTGTTGCGCTGCGGCATCGAGATATTTGTCGGCGGTGAGCCCGGCGGCGAGGTGTACCGGTTCGCGCAGCCCGTCCAGCATGTAGAGCTGGTCGCCCTCGACCCGCGCAATTTGCAGCCGGAAGCTGTTCGAGCCGAGGTCTACTGCGGCGAGGATGGGCTGATGCTGCATAAGAGTTCGTTAAAGGGAAAGAAGAGAAGGGATAAGGGAGAAGAGGGAAGGGCAAAAGCTGCTTCGGAGGGGTTTACCCTTCTCCCTTCCCTCTTCACCCTTCTCTGTGCTTTTACTGCTGTATTTCGCGGTCGATCTCGTCCACGGTCACATGGCGCACATCGCGCCCCTTGACCATGTAGATGACGTATTCGGACATGTTTTTGGCGTGATCGCCGATGCGCTCGATGGCCTTGGCCACGAACAGGATTTCCAGCGAAGTGGAAATGGTGCGCGGGTCTTCCATCATGAAGGTGATGAGATAGCGCATGATGGCGCGAAACTCGTCGTCCACCTGCTCATCCAGGCGCACCACTTGCGCGGCCATTGCCACATCCAGCCGCGCAAAGGCATCGAGGGATTTGCGCAGCATGTCCAGCGCCAGGTCGGCGGCATGCTTGATCTCGTGATAGCGCGGCAGGTTGAGCGCGCTTTTCTGCGACAGCAGCTTGGCCATGCGTGCGATTTTCTCGGCCTCGTCACCGATGCGCTCCAGGTCGGTGATGGTCTTGACCACGGCCATCACCAGGCGCAAATCTCCCGCCGTCGGCTGGCGGCGCGCAATCACCTGACTGCACGCCTCATCAATCTTCACCTCCAGCGCGTTGTCTGGCTTTCCACCAGGCCGCCCATTTGCAGCACGTTGGCGCGGATGGCCTCGAGCTCGGCATCGAACTGGCGGGAAATATGATAACCATGGCCCATGCTGTCATTCCTCGAAATAGTTGATTATGTAGTGTAAGCGGCGAATATGAAGGTTAGATGACATCATCCCTCGCCTTAAGAGCATCTATCCTAAAAGCTTCAGTTAGCCACAGATTTACACGGATAAAGTATTGCGTTGCGAGGGATTGGCATTGCATCCAAACGGTATCAGGAAAAAGTTGATGCCAACCATTGTTCATCTGTGTCAATCCGTGTTCATCCGTGGCTCAATTGTGTTTTTCAGGTTTACGCCGTCATTGTCTTCACGCCTTCCGCCGTGCCGAGCAGCAGCACATCGGCGCCGCGGCGCGCGAACAGGCCATTGGTGACCACGCCGGCGATATGGTCCAGCGTCGATTCCAGCTCCACCGGGTTCATGATCTGCAGCCCGTGCACATCGAGTATGACGTTGCCGTTGTCGGTGGTGAAGCCCTCGCGCAGCTTCGGTTGCCCGCCCAGCGCAACCAGCTGGCGCGCGACGGAACTGCGCGCCATCGGGATCACCTCAATCGGCAGCGGGAACCTGCCCAGCACATCCACCAGCTTGCTGGCGTCACACATGCAGACGAACTTCCTGCTGGCCGCCGCGACGATCTTCTCGCGCGTCAATGCGCCGCCGCCGCCCTTGATCATGTGCAGGTGGCGGGTGATCTCGTCCGCGCCGTCCATATACACCGGCAGGTCGCCCGCATCGTTCAGCGACAGCACCTCGATGCCATGCCCGCGCAAACGCTGCGCCGAAGCCTCAGAGCTGGCGACCGCACCGCGTATCTTGTGCTTGATTTTGGCCAGCTCATCGATGAAAAAATTGGCGGTTGAGCCGGTGCCCACGCCGACGATGCTGTCGAACGGCACATATTCAATCGCGGCCTGCGCGACCGTGCGCTTCAAATCGTCCTGGCTCATCATGCTGCGTGCCCTCTTTCGATATTACTCATTCGTGTCCGCGATTATTGCAGGAATCGGGGGCTTTGTGGAATGCTATCCGTTGCTCCGGTGGTAATATGGCGAAGCTGGTAGGGTGCGCTATGCGCACCATGGTGCATGAAATGCACCCTACACCCGCTAAAGGAAATAACAGCAAACGGGAGGAAGACAATGCAAATCCGTATGGTCGCTACCACACCCTTCACCGATCAGAAGCCCGGCACCTCCGGCTTGCGCAAGCGCGTGCAGGTTTTCCGGCAGCCGCATTATCTGGAAAATTTCGTCCAGTCCATCTTCGACACCATTGCCGCTCCGCCGGATTCCGTGCTGGTACTGGGCGGCGACGGACGTTACTATAACCGCGAGGCGATCCAGATTATCCTCAAAATGGCGGCAGCCAACGGCTTCGGGCGCGTGCTGGTCGGCAGGGGCGGCATCCTTTCCACGCCGGCGGCCTCCTGCGTGATCCGCAAATGCCGGACCTACGGCGGCATCATCCTGTCCGCCAGCCACAATCCCGGCGGGCCGGACGGCGATTTCGGCATCAAGTACAACACCGCCAACGGCGGTCCGGCGCCGGAAAAAGTCACCGAAGCGATCTATGCCGCGAGCAGGCAAATCGCGCAGTACCGCATCGCCGCTGCGCCCGATGTCGACCTGGATGCTCTGGGCGACAGCAGTCTCGGCGACATGATGGTGTCGGTGATCGATCCGGTTTCCGACTATGCGGAACTGATGGAGTCGCTGTTCGATTTTGCTTCGATCCGCGCACTGCTGGCGGGCGGCTTCCGCATCAAATTCGATGCGATGCATGCCGTCACCGGGCCTTATGCGCGCGAGATTTTCGTCAACCGCCTCGGCGCACCGGCCGACAGCTTGATGAATGCCGAGCCGCTGGAAGACTTCGGCGGCGGACATCCCGACCCGAACCTCACCTACGCGCACGAACTGGTGGAGGCGCTGTACGGCGACGATGTGCCGGATTTTGGCGCGGCCTCGGACGGCGACGGCGACCGCAACAGGATCCTCGGCAGGCGTTTCTTCGTGGCCTCGGACGGCGACGGCGACCGCAACATGATCCTCGGCAGGCACTTCTTCGTCACGCCCTCCGACAGCCTCGCGATCCTCGCCGCCAACGCGCATCTCGCGCCGGGCTACCGGCAAGGGCTGGCGGGCATCGCGCGCTCGATGCCGACCAGCGCGGCGGCGGATCGTGTGGCCGAAGCGCTCGACATCCCCTGCTACGAGACACCGACCGGCTGGAAATTTTTCGGCAACCTGATGGATGCGGGCAAGGTGACGCTGTGCGGCGAGGAGAGCTTCGGCACCGGCTCGGATCACATCCGCGAGAAGGACGGACTGTGGGCGGTGCTGTTCTGGCTGAACATCCTCGCCGCGCGCAAACAATCCGTGGAAGCCGTCGTGCGCGAACACTGGGCGCGCTTCGGGCGCAACTTCTATTCGCGCCACGATTACGAGGGCATCCCCACCGATGCGGCCAACGGCGTGATGCAGCTCCTGCACAGCCGCCTCGGGGAGTGGCAGGGCGCGCAGCTCGGCAAGTACAGGGTGCTGTTCTGCGACGACTTCAGCTACACCGACCCGGTGGACGGCAGCGTCAGCCTCGGCCAGGGCGTGCGCATCGTCTTCACCGACGGCTCGCGCATCGTGTTCCGCCTGTCCGGCACTGGCACCGAGGGCGCGACGCTGCGCCTCTACCTGGAGGCTTATGAGCCGGATGCGGGCAGGCACCGTCTCGACGCGCAAGAGGCGCTCGCGGAACTGATCCGCATCGCGCTGGAAATTTCCGGGCTGCACGAACGCACCGGACGCGAACACCCTACCGTCATCACCTGAACGGATATAATCTCACCCTGATCATCGAAGGAGGAAACCATGGCAAACAAAAAAATCATCCAGACCCCCGATGCACCCGCCGCGATAGGCACTTACTCGCAAGCCGTGCGCGTCGACCACACCGTCTACCTGGCCGGCCAGATCGGCCTCGATCCTGCCACCATGCAGATGGTCGAGGGGATCGACGCGCAGATCCACCGCGTGTTCCAGAACATGCGCGCGGTCGCGACCGCGGCAGGGGGCAGCATGGACGACGTGGTGAAGATCAACATCTTCCTCACCGACCTCGGCAACTTCGCCAGGGTGAACGAGATCATGGCGACCTATTTCCACCAGCCCTACCCGGCGCGCGCCGCCGTGGGCGTCTCCTCGCTGCCGCGCGGCGCATCGATCGAGGCGGACGGGGTGATGTATTTGCAAGACTAGCGTGATCCGCAGGGCAACCCTCTCGCCTGCCCCTCCCCCGCAAGCGGGAGAGGGTGGAGCATAGCGGAGGAAGAGGACGCATTGGGTTCGCCGACAAAAATTTCACCCGCCACGCTGGCTAAACTCGCTAGGCTCGGCATCCACCACCGCACCGACCTGTTACTGCACCTGCCGCTGCGCTACGAGGACGAGACCCGTCTCGCGCCGATCGCCGCCGTGCAGCCCGGCATGACTGCACAGGTACAGGGTGTCGTCGCGCACAGCGAAGTGGTTTTCCGTCCGCGCCGCACCCTGGTTTGCCGTCTGCAGGATAACGGCGGTGAACTGTATTTGCGCTTCCTCAACTTCTATCCCAGCCAGCAGAAACAACTGGCTGCCGGCAGGCAGATCCGCGCCGTCGGCGAGGTGCGCATGGGTTACTACGGGCCGGAGATGGTGCACCCCAAGTGCCGCGCGGTGGATGACGAGACGCCGCTGCAGCAGAGCCTCACGCCGGTCTACC
>JACPEI010000093.1 GCA_016183575.1 Nitrosomonadales bacterium
CGCTTCAAGAAACGCCTGTAATTGCTGGCGCGCATTGGATTTTTGCGTGACGCGGTAGCGGATGTTGGCGCGGTCAAAGCTGGAAACGAACTGGCGTGCCTGCTCCAGCGCGAGCCGTTCGACGATCTCGCCGCGCGTCGGGGTATCCGCCGTCGCGGTGAGCGCGATGCGCGGCACGGCGGGGAAGCGTTCGTGCAGCACGGTGAGCGCGCGGTACTCGGGGCGGAAGTCGTGGCCCCATTGCGAGACGCAATGCGCTTCGTCGATGGCGAACAAAGCCAGCCCTGAGGTTTCCTGAACCTGTTCCAACAAGGAGAGGAAGCCGGGCATCAGCAGGCGTTCCGGGGCGACATAGAGCAGGTCGAGCTCGCCGGGCAGCAGGCGGCCTTGCACCTCGCGCGCGGCATCGGCATTGATGCTGGAATTGAGGAAGGCCGCTTGCACACCGAGCTGAATGAGCGCATCCACCTGCTCCTGCATCAGCGCAATCAGCGGCGATACCACGATGCCCGCGCCCGGCCGCAGCAGCGCTGGAATCTGGTAGCACAGCGACTTGCCGCCGCCGGTCGGCATCAGAACCAGCGCGTCGCCGCCCGTCGTTACATGTTCGACGATTGCCTGCTGCTCGCCGCGAAAGGAGGCATAGCCGAATACGTCGCGCAGGATTTGCTGGGGGTTGGATGTCATCGGTAAGTCATTCTGATTTGCTGCATTACAAGCAATAATTGTAGGGTGCATTCCATGCACCAATAGCAATGGTGCATGGAATGCACCCTACGATATTTCACTTTCGATTTAAAAATGGAATAAAGCGTTCTGGTGGCGGGCATGGCAAACAAGATTGGTTTCGCTTGGGAAATGATGGTATTTTAACGCGTGGCAACCACAATAGAGGAAAAGATCTTGGACCAGTCACCGGAAAATCTGCTCGAGGTCAGCGATCTCCATTTCGCATACAACAAACGCGAGGTGCTGAAGGGCATCAGCCTCACCATTCCGCGCGGCAAGATCGTCGCCATTCTCGGGGGCAGCGGATGCGGCAAGACCACGTTGTTGCGCCATTTTGGCGGCCAGTTGCGGCCATCGAGCGGCAGCGTGAAATTCATGGGTCAAGTGGTGCATGAACTCGGCAGCGATGAGCTGTTCGAGATGCGCCTGAAAATGGGCATGATGTTCCAGGTGAGCGGGCTGTTCACCGATCTGTCGGTATATGACAATCTGGCCTTCCCGATGCGCGAACATACCGACCTTTCGGAAGAAATGATCCGCGACCTGGTGTTGATGAAGCTGCATGCGGTGGGGTTGCGCAACGCCCATAACCTGATGCCGAATGAGCTTTCGGGCGGCATGGAGCGCCGTGTGGCACTGGCGCGGGCGATTGCCACCGACCCCGCGCTGATCATCTACGACGAGCCGTTCGCCGGACTTGACCCGATTTCGCTCAACACCATCGCGAACCTGATCCGGCGGCTGAACGATGCGCTTGGCGTGACCTCGGTGGTGGTGACCTACGACCTGTCGGAATCGCTCAAGATCGCCGATTATGTGTACTTCATCCATGACGGCGTGGTCGTGGCGGAAGGTGAGGCGGCGGAAATGCTCAATTCGAAAGACCCGTTTGTCCGCCAGTTTGTTCATGCCGAACCGGATGGCCCGGTCGCGTTCCAGTACCCGAGCCAACAGCCGTATGAGGAAGAATTGAACATCAAGGCAAAAGCAGCTTAAAAAAGCTTTCAGCCTGGCCGAACATGCTTGCGGAAGTGGTCGATCAGCCCATTGGTCGAGGCATCGTGCGCTGATATCGCAGCCGCACCGTGCAGTTCCGGCAGGATTTTCCCGGCCAGTTGCTTGCCCAGCTCCACGCCCCATTGGTCGAACGGGTTGATATTCCATACCACGCCCTGCACGTACACCTTGTGCTCGTACAGCGCGATCAGCATGCCCAGCATATGCGGGTCGAGTCGGTCCAACAGCAGGGTGTTGGTCGGCCGGTTGCCGGGAAACACCTTGTGCGGCAGCAGGGCTTCCAACGCCTCGCCATGCAAGCCTTGCACCTCCAGTTCGGCGCGCGCTTCCTCGGCGGTCTTGCCGAGCATCAGGGCTTCGGTCTGCGCGAAACAGTTTGCCAGCAATATGGCGTGATGCTCGCCGATCGGGTTGTGGCTGTGCAACGGGGCCAGGAAATCCGCCGGGATCAGGCGCGTACCCTGGTGCAGGAGCTGGTAGAAAGCATGCTGGCCGTTGGTGCCGGGCTCGCCCCACATCACCATGCCGGTGTCGTAATCCACTTCATTGCCGTCGCGATCGACGCGCTTGCCGTTGCTTTCCATCTCCAGTTGCTGCAGATAGGCGGGGAAGCGGTGCAGGTATTGGTCATAGGGAAATACGGCGTTTGAACCCGCACCGAAGAAGTTGCCATACCAGACGCCGAGCAGCCCCATCAGTACCGGGATGTTCTTCTCCAGCGGCGCGCTGCGGAAGTGCTCGTCCATCGCGTAAGCTCCGTCCAGCAATTCCTCGAAGCGGTCCATGCCGATGTACAGCGCAATCGGCAGGCCGATGGCCGACCATAGCGAGTAGCGCCCGCCGACCCAGTCCCAGAACTCGAAGACATTTTCCGGGTTGATGCCGAATTCGCCGGTGGCCTTGAGGTTGGTGGAGACGGCGGCGAAGTGCTTGGCCACGGCCTGTTCGCTGCCCAGTTTTTCGACCAGCCAGGCGCGCGCCGAACGCGCGTTGGTCAGCGTCTCCTGGGTGGTGAAGGTCTTGGAGCTGACGATGAACAGCGTGGTCTCGGCATCCAGCTTCTTCAGCGTCTCGGCGAGGTGCGTGCCGTCCACGTTGGAGACGAAATGCGCGCGCAGCTGCGGGTTTGAGTAGGGTTTGAAGGCCTCGCACGCCATCAGCGGGCCGAGGTCGGAGCCGCCGATGCCGATGTTGACGATGTCGCTGATCTGCTTGCCGGTATACCCGCAATGCTCGCCGCCGCGCACCGCAGCGGAGAAGCATCGCATCAGTCCCAGCACGCGCCGCACATCAGGCATGACATCCTTGCCGTCCACATATATCGGACGTTCGGAGCGGTTGCGCAGCGCGGTATGCAACGCGGCGCGCTGCTCGGTGGAGTTGACTTTTTCGCCGCCGAACATGCGCTTGATCCATGCAGGAAGTTCAGCCTGCTCGGCCAATGCCCCCAGCAATCTGATGGTTTCCTCGCCGATGCGGTTCTTGGAGTAATCGAACAGCAGACCGCCGAGTTGCAGCGAGAATTTGCCGAAACGCGCCGGGTCGTCCTGAAACATACGGCGCATCTGAACAGGCTCGATCGCGGCATGGTGCGCCTTGAGCGCTTGCCAAGCCGGGGATGATGTTAGTTTTGACATGATAATCAGTTCAGATCGACGACAAAACGGTTTGTAGGGGCGATTCACGAATCGCCCTTGGTTTTGGGCAATTTATGAATTGCCCCTACGGTTTTACCACTGGCACCAGGATCACCCCCGCGAGCGGCGGCAGCACGATCTCGGCGGAGCAGGGCAACCCCATCCAGGGAATCGGTTCTGCCTGGATCAGCCCGGCATTACCGAGGTTACTGCCCGCGTAATATTTCGAATCGCTGTTCAGCGCTTCGCGGTATTGCGCCTGCGCCGGCAGGCCGATACGGTAGCGTTTGCGCGGCACGGGAGTCAGGTTCAACGCGACAACGGCAATCGAGCCGTCGCGCGCGCGCCGCTGATAGGACAGCACCGATTTCTCCGCATCGTTGCAGTCTATCCAGTCAAAGCCCTCATGCTGGAAGTCCAATTCATGCAGCGCGGGCAGTCTGCGATAGAGCTGGTTGAGGTCGTGGGTCAGATTCTGCATGCCGCGATGGTATTCCTGTCCGAGCTGCCACCATTCCAGTTCCCATTTCGATTGCCACTCGCGTCCCTGGGCGATTTCGTTGCCCATGAAGTTGAGTTTCTTGCCCGGGCTGGTCGTCTGGTAGGTCAGCAGCAGGCGCAGGTTGGCGAACTTCTGCCACGCCTCGCCGGGCATCTTGGACAGCAGCGAGCCCTTGCCGTGCACCACTTCGTCGTGCGAGAACGGCAGCACGAAGTTTTCGGTGTAGGCATAGAGCTGGCCGAAAGTGAGCTGGTTGTGGTGATAGCGGCGATGCACCGGCTCATGGCGGAAATAGCTCAGCGTGTCGTTCATCCAGCCCATGTTCCACTTGATCGA
>JACPEI010000094.1 GCA_016183575.1 Nitrosomonadales bacterium
ATTTTTCCAGATGCCATCGAGATAGCGCACACCCTTGCGGAAATTTTGCGCATTTATCGCCAGCGTCGCGGCATTGAGCGCCCCTGCCGACGTTCCGCAAATCACCGGAAAAGGATTATGCGCGTGGCGCGGCAGGAATTCGGCAATCGCCTTGAGCACGCCGACCTGATAAGCGGCACGCGCGCCACCGCCGGTCAGTATCAACCCTACGCGCTTTTCCATTCGCGTCCTATTCGACTTCGGCTTGCACCGATTCCAGCGCGTCCTTCAGCGTCTCTTCCGGCAGTGCGTTCAGCGTTTCCGACAGCATCTCGGCGGCATCCACCGCCCCTTGAGGCAAGGCTTTCGCATCGGTGTTCGCCACCAGCACCGCAGCCGCGCCCACCACCCTGAGCAGGCGCGCACGCTCGGCTATCAGCATCTCGATTTCCTTGCTCAGTAATTCAATCTCTTGCTTGTTCATAGCCCACTCCAATAAATCGCCTAACCGATTATAGCGCAGCGACTACATATGCTTCCGCAGTAATCAACCTCTGATTGTTGCCAGCATTTTTTCCAGCCGCTTCACCGACACGATCACCGGGGTCTTCAGTTCCTGCGCAAACAGCGACACGCGCAGTTCCTGCAACAGCCAGGCGAATTCATCCACGCGCGGATCCGGCCTGCCCTGTTGCACCTGGCGCAACTTCTGCCATGCCTGCGACAGCGGCTGCATCTGCGCCATGCACTGCGCATCGCGCGCCGGATTGCCGCGCAGCTTTTCAATGCGCAGGCTGATCGCCTTGAGATAACGCGGGATATGCTGCAAGCGGTCATAGGGCGTATCACGAATAAACTTCCCGTGCATCAGCCATTCCAGTTGGGCACGCACATCCTGACTGGCCTGTGCGTTTGCCTTGAGGTGCGGCAGGCCCTTCTGCACCGCCTGATATTCGTCGAGGATGTTGCCGACCAACCGCGCGAGTTCTTGCGCAATCAGCAGCAAACGGTTTTTTGCTTCCTTGCCGCGTGCGATGAATTCGGCTTCGTTACTCGGCAGCGGATCATTCAGGCAGCAGCGCTCGAAAGTCATCGCCAATATCTGCTGCTGCAATTCCTGCTGCGTGCCAAATGGCATGAACAGCATACCCAGCTTCTGCGCGTCGGGCAGATTCTTCTCCAGGTATTTCACCTGCTCCTTCAGCAACAGCATGAACAGGCGGCGCAGCCCGCCGCGATGCGCGATTTGCGCGGCATCGCGGGTATCGAAGGCGCGCAACACCACCGCATCGCCCTCGTCCACCAGCGCGTTGAACAGCGTGACGTTCTGTCCGGCACGCTTTACCTCGCGTGTCTCGGTAAAGTTGCCGAAACTCCACGAGGTGTAACGCTGCTCCGAAACAGATTCGCCTTTTCCCCCGGTTGCCGCTGCCACTGCAACAGGCGCGACGCGCGGCGCAAGTTCGCCGTGCAACTGCGCGAAATTGCGCGACATGCCAAGCTGGCGACCATGCTCGTCCACTATGCGGAAATTCATCAGCAGATGCGGCGGCAACTGCTCCAGACGAAACGCATCCAGTGGCACATCGAGCTGTTTCTGTTCGCGGATATAGCGTGCCAGCGCCTGCAGCAACGACAGGCCGGGGGCGGGCACTTCGCGGCAGAATGCCGCCGCGAATTCCGGCACCGGCACCAGATTGCGGCGAATTTTTTGCGGCAGCGTCTTGATCAGTTGCGTCACCTTTTCCGCCAGGATACCCGGCACCAGCCACTCGCAGCGTGGCGCGCTCACCTGATTGATGAGCGCCAGCGGCACGGTGAGGGTGATGCCGTCGTCATTTTTGCCCGGTGAAAAGTTGTAGCTCAACGCGAAACTGACGTTGTCGATCTTCAGCTGCGGCGGGAACTGGTCGGTGGTGATTCCCGCCGCCTCGTGGCGCATCAGGTCGTCTTTTTTCAGATAGAGCAGCTTCGGGTCATCGCGTTCCGCTTCCTTGCGCCAGTGCTCGAACGCCGCGCCGTTGTGGATAAGTTCAGGCACGCGGCTGTCGTAAAACGCGAAGATCAGTTCGTCGTCCACCAGCACGTCGGGTCGGCGCGCCTTGTGTTCCAGCGCCTCGATGTCGGCGATCAGTTTCTGGTTGTGCGCGAAGAACGGCGCCATGGTATTGAACTCGCCTTCGACCAGCGCCTGGCGGATGAATATCTCGCGCGATTCTGCCACATTCATCGGCCCGTAATGCACGCGCTTTCTGGCGTTCAGCAGCAAGCCATGCAGGGTGCTGCGCTCATAGGCGGCAACCTGGGCAGATTTCTTTTCCCAATGAGGGTCGTAATAATGGCGCTTGATCAGATGCGCGCCGACCTCCTCCAGCCACTCCGGTTCGATGCGCGCCACGCAGCGCGCATACAGGCGGTGCGTCTCGATCAGCTCGCCCGCCATCACCCATTTGCTGCCTTTTTTTGCCAGCACCGAATTGGGCGCGATAAAAAACTTGATCCCGCGCGCACCAAGGTATTCATTGCCTTCCACGCTTTTCATGCCAATGTTGCCAAGCAGCCCGCACAACAGGGCTTTGTGGATCTGCTCATAGGTCGCGGGCTGTTCATTCTCGCGCATCCCCATCTCCGCGACCTGCGCGTGCAGTTGCTGATGCAGCTCGCGCCATTCGCGCAAACGCAGCGGCGACAGAAAGCTTTTCCGGCATTCTTCCGCAAGCAGGCGGTTGGATTGCTTATGCGCCACCGCCTGCTCGAACCACGCCCACAGCTTCACGTAAGCCAGGAAATCGGAACGCTCGTCGGCAAAACGTTTATGCGCGGCATCCGCCGCCTCCTGCCGATCCAGCGGGCGTTCGCGCGGGTCCTGCACCGACAGCGCGCTGGCGATGACGAGGATTTCGGTCAGGCAGTGGTACTGCCGCCCCGCGAGCAGCAGGCGCGCGATTTTCGGGTCGAGCGGCAGTTTGGCCAGTTCATGCCCAAGATCGGTGAGCTGCCGCGCCTCGTCGATCGCATTGAGTTCGACCAGCAACTGATAGCCATCGGCAATCATGCGCGGCGTGGGCGGCTCGCTGAACGGGAACTCGCTAATTTCGCCCAGCTCCAGCGCGCTCATGCGCAGGATGACGGTAGCCAGCGACACACGGAAGATTTCCGGATCGGTGAATTCGGCGCGCTGCAGGAAATCCGCCTCGTCGTAGAGGCGGATGCACACGCCGCTCATCACCCGCCCGCAGCGGCCGGCGCGCTGGTTGGCGGCGGCACGCGAGATCTTCTCGATATGCAGCTGCTCGACCTTCTGGCGGATGCTGTAGCGGTTCACCCGCGCCAGGCCGCAGTCGATCACGTAGCCGATGTTAGGCACGGTCAGCGACGTCTCCGCAACATTGGTCGCCAGCACCACGCGGCGCTGCGCGCCGGTTTTGAATACCCGGTCCTGCTCCGCCGCCGACAGCCGCGCGAACAGCGGCAGCACCTCGATGCCTCCATGACGCATGCTTGGCGAATGGTGCTTGCGCAACACCTCGGCCGTATCACGTATCTCGCGCTCGCCGGGCAGGAACACCAGCACGTCGCCCTTTAAGCCACCTGCCGCCAGTTCGTCCAGCGCGCTGCTCACTGCCTGCGGCACATCCTGCGCCTCGCCTTCGTCACTGATCTGCAACGGGCGGTAGCGCGTCTCGATCGGGTAACTGCGCCCCGACACCTCTACCGCCACCGCGCCAAAATGCGCGGCAAAGCGATCCGCATCCAGCGTGGCCGAAGTGATGATAAGTTTGAGATCGGGGCGGCGCGGCAATAACTGCTTGAGGTAGCCGAGCAAAAAGTCGATATTGAGCGAACGCTCGTGCGCCTCGTCGATGATCAGCGTGTCGTAATTTCTCAACAGCGGATCACTGTGGATTTCCGCCAACAGGATGCCGTCGGTCATCAGCTTGATGCTGGTGTCGGGCGCCACCTTGTCGTGAAAACGTATCTTGTAGCCGACCGCGCCGCCCAGCTCGGTTTTCAACTCAAACGCGATGCGTGCCGCCACCGTCCGCGCCGCCACACGGCGCGGCTGGGTATGGCCGATGCAGCCATGAATGCCGCGCCCCAGCGCCAGACAGATTTTCGGCAACTGCGTGGTCTTGCCCGAGCCAGTTTCACCGCATACGATGACCACTTGGTTGGCGGCAATGGCGCGCGCCAGCTCCTCGCGCTTGCCCACCACCGGCAGGTCGGCGGGAAATTCGATGGCGGCAAGGGAATCGAGCCGCGCCTTGCGGCGCAAGGCACTCGCTGATAACACGGTATTCGTGGACAAATGACACCTCATGAAAGAAAAAGGGACTCGATTATCCGAGTCCCTCATCCTGAAGCCTGCAACCTGAATCTAAGGTTTGGCTCTCGCCTGTCTTGCTCGATAGCAGAAGAATCCTACTTAACGAAGAGAACGATGACGAGCACGACGACGAAGACTAGTGCAATAGGCAGCATTGTGGTAACCATTTGAAAAACCCTTAGTAATTGATAATGAGGCGCGCACAATATCAACTGTATTAATGAATGTCAACGAGGTGAAATAAAACGGCCCGCATCGCTGCAAGCCTTGATTTTATTGGTGGGTCGTCGCGGACTTGAACCACGGACCAAAGAATTATGAGGGGCATAACAGAACTGTTAAAGTTCAGTCAGATAGCCTGCTGCCTCTCTACAATTCGCAAAATTTGCCATGCGCGCAACCCAGCATCTTTGCCACCCATCGGAAGAATTGCAGAAGAAAACTTTCTAGGCCGCGTGGTGTGTTTCTTTCTCCAGGGCGGCAACGATCAGGCTATTCAAACTCACGCCGCGCCGCGCCGCTTCGAATGCAATCTGCCGGTGCAGGTCACGGCCAACCCGCACGTTGAATGACCCCTTGAATGGCTGTTCAGGCTTAATGCCTTCCGTCTTGCACAGGTCGAGATAATCATCTACCGCCTCATGAAAGGCTTTCTCAATGCCTGATGCAGTCTCGGCCTCGTAAGAAACCAGCGCGCGAATGTAAAGCAGTTTTCCGTGCAGCACATGATCTTCGGCACTGAACATTGCTGATCCGTAGTACCCCTTGTATTGCAAAACATCGTTCATATCACACCATCCCTTTCAAGTCTTTCAATCACATCTTCGATAACGTAACGCTTCAACTCGTTGCTGGGGTGCGGCTTGTGCAAGCTGATAGGCGCATGCTCTGAATGAACAAACCGCACCGCTGAGCCGCTACTCCTGCCCTGAGTGGATAGCCGGTACCCGAACCCTGCCAACAGGGTAGCCAACTCCTGAAAGGTAAAATCCTTCGGGCGGCTTTTGAGCTTCGCCAGCAGCTTTTCGTGTTTTCCCATGCGTGAATTCTACCCAGTGGTTAAGAATGCTGCAACTAAAACTAGTTGCACTTGACTAACCATGAAGGCGCGAAGGTCAACAGTTTTAAACCTTCAACATTCCCAAATATTTTTGCCTGAGTCGCGCCGCCACGCGTAAAGTAATTGACATGCCAAACCGGCATTCGAGGTTATTCCACAAGATCACAGTCGGGCCGAGTACCGACAGGCCAACACACCATGGCATTTCAGAGGCGCTTTATGGCGCGCCCGATATAAAACTTACTGATTGAACAGAGCGTTCATGGTGGCGTCGTCAATCACCCCAGAGCCAAAAATGAAAGCCAGCCGCACATGGGCTTCATGTGTAAAAAAAGCCCGGCATAACGCCGAGCTTTTTAATTGGTGGGTCGTCGCGGACTTGAACCGCGGACCAAAGGATTATGAGTCCTCTGCTCTAACCAACTGAGCTAACGACCCGTAAGAGATTAACCTTCGCTGTCGAGGAAGCTTTTGAGCCTCTCGGAGCGTGACGGGTGGCGCAGCTTGCGCAGCGCCTTGGCTTCGATCTGGCGTATGCGTTCGCGGGTTACGTCGAACTGCTTGCCGACTTCTTCCAGCGTATGGTCGGTGTTCATTTCGATACCGAAACGCATGCGCAACACCTTGGCCTCGCGCTGGGTCAGGCTGTCGAGAATGTCCGCCGTCGCGCCGCGCAGGCTCTCGTAAATTGCCGCATCGATCGGCACGGCGGTGTTCGAGTCTTCGATGAAATCACCGAGGTGCGAATCGTCGTCGTCGCCCACCGGCGTTTCCATGGAGATCGGTTCCTTGGCGATTTTCAGTATCTTGTGGATCTTGTCTTCCGGCATCTCCATCTTGATCGCCAGGGTTGCGACATCAGGCTCCAGGCCGGTTTCCTGCATGATCTGCCGCGAAATGCGATTCATCTTGTTGATGGTTTCGATCATGTGCACCGGGATGCG
>JACPEI010000095.1 GCA_016183575.1 Nitrosomonadales bacterium
CGTACATCCTCATCGTCATCTCTGAGCTATTTTTCATCGGTGCTGTAGGAAACAGTGCGGATATAAGAGGCACCGCCATTCATCTCTATGCTGGGAGAAAACTCCTGGTGCGCCATCAGATAGTCGTTGGACTTGGGCTGGATCTGCGCGCTGACCGGGCTCAGGGCGGGCTTTTGCATCGCCAGTTGCGGAGGTGCTTCCGGGCTGATCTGCAGCGACATCCAGGCCACCACCCCGACAGCCGCCAGCGAAGCCGCCGCCGACAGCGCAACTGCGCGCATCTTCTGCCTTACCGCCCGGCCGCGCGGCGCCAGCACGGCAGGTTCATCCTGCATGCGCTCTCGCACCTTCGCGCTCAGGTCGCAATGGATATGCTCCGGCTGGCGCAATACATCGCCGATCAGATGATAAATCGCCCAATCCTTGTGCGCGTCGGAATCCCGCTTGATCCGGTCGAACAAGTCTTCCGCCTCGTCCTCGAACAGCTCGCCGTCCATCAATGCAGAAATTTCCTGTTTCATGTCTACCACCTGGTACCCTTTCTGGTTTCCAACAGCGGGCGCAGATTCTCCGCCACCGCCTCGCGCGCCCTGAAGATTCTCGACCGCACCGTGCCAATCGGGCAATTCATCACACTGGCGATTTCCTCGTAACTCAGACCCTCGATTTCACGCAGCGTCAGCGCGCTGCGCAGATCCTCCGGCAATTGCTGCAACGAAGTCTGCACGACATCGACAACCTGTTTGCTCATGAGTTCATTTTCCGGCGTACTGACTTCATGCAGCAGGCTACCCTCTTCGAACGACTCTGCCTCTTCGGCATCGAACGGCGTGGTAGTCGGCGCGCGCCGCTTGTTCGCCAGCAGGTGGTTTTTCGCCGTATTGATGCCTATACGGTACAGCCAGGTGTAAAAGGCGCTTTCACCGCGAAACCCCGGCAGGGCGCGATATGCCTTGATAAAGGCATCCTGAGTGACATCCTCGGCTTCCGCCGGGTCGCGCACGAAGCGGGAAATGAGCCGCCCGAGCTTGCGCTGGTACTTGGACACCAGCAAATCGAAGGCGTGCTTGTCGCCGCGCTGGACGCGCTCCACCAACTGCTGATCGATTTCCCGGTCTGCCATCCCTGACTGTCCCAAGTTTGTTATCGTGACTGCCGCGCCCTGTTGAGGGGGCAAGTATACCCGCTTAGTCTCGAAGCGCGTTAGCCCGCTTTATTTTGCGAAAAATCCGACCAGATAACGGGAAATAGGTTCCCTTCATTGTGATCAGGAGGATAGGGCTACTCTTTGTTCCCTGTCTGCTATAGTTTCACCCCTGACAAGTGAATCTGGATTCCAATTGCTGCAATTTGACACACTGATTATCGGTAGCGGGCTGGCCGGGCTGACGCTGGCTCTCAAGCTGGCCGATCGCCAGAAAGTCGGGCTGATTACCAAAAAATCCCTGCTGGACGGCGCGAGCGGCCAGGCGCAGGGCGGCATTGCCGCCGTGCTGTCCGCAGACGATACGCTGGATGCGCATATCCAGGACACCCTCACCGCCGGCGCC
>JACPEI010000097.1 GCA_016183575.1 Nitrosomonadales bacterium
ATTTGACGCGAGCTTTCATGTAATACCTCGTTGGTTATGTTTTTCCAGGAGCGCCGACGTCCTCGTCGGCAATTCACGCCTGATGCCGACGAGGGCGTCGGCGCTCCCATGACAGTCCTGCCGATGTCAGAATTTTATCTGATACCAGAGCAATCCGATAACTTCGTGAACGAAAATTTTGCTGTCGCGCAACGCTTCGGCACGCGGCAGAAAGGCCAGCAGGTCGACCCGATAGCGCGTGGTAAAGGCGGTCGGCGCCTCGACAACCTCGAATCCGGCGCGGCGGAATATATCGGCGGAACGCGGCATGTGCCAGGCGTGAGTGACGAGATAGATCTTTTTGATGCCGGCCTTTTGCAAGGTCTGGAATGAGTAGCGCGCATTTTCAAAAGTGTTGTCAGACATGTCTTCAATCCAGCGCACCGGTATGCGGAAGTCCTGTTCCAGCGAAGCGCGCATTTGCTGCGCTTCGGAAAGTTGATTGCCCAGCGGTTTGCCGCCGGTCACCAGTATCGGCTTGCCGGTCTCGCGCTGGAGCCTCGCGCCATAGCGCAGGCGCAGCAGAGTTTGCTCATTGACGGTGTCCTGCCCGGCATATTCCGGCGCGTGGAAATATGTCCCGCCGCCGAGTATCACGATCGCATCGGCATCCTGGTGATGCCTGCCCAGCGCGGCGGTGCGCGCCTCCAGTAAATGCAGCGCGCCCTCGGCAAAATAGGGCGTGGAGGCGAGCCACAGCAGGCCGAATGCGGCGAGCAGCAGCGGCTTGGCATACTTGCGGCGGCGGTAGAGCAGGAGCAGGCCGAGCGCCAGCACGAGCAACAGGCTCAGCGGCGGCAGCAGGAAGGCGGCGATGAAGTTGGTGACGAACCAGGACATGACGGCGCTTGGGAATGATAAACCGGCGATATTATGACATGCGGCGCGATCTTCGATGAGAGGCTGCATGGCGTTACTTAGAGCCTATTCCAGCAGGTTTCATACCCCGCGCATGAAACCTACTGAAATAGGCTCTTGCGGGTAGAATGGCCGGAGGAGGCGATCGCGAGGTGGGGATGAACGGAAGGGAGAGCGGCGAAGTGCGGCTGGAGGCAAGGCATAAGCCATCCGGCGAAAATTCCCGTTTTTCCGGGGAAGGGCTGGCGTTCGGCGAGTATCTGCGGCGCACGGCGGAGATGTTGCGGCGCGCGCATGTCCGGCTCGGAACCGCCGAACTCGAAAAGGCGGTCGCCGGAAACGCGCCGTTCGAGCTGCATCCCGTCGGGGAGGCGTGCCGGGGAAAGGGCAAGCCTTACCGGCGCGGCGTGCTGCTCACGCATGGCCTGACCGATTCCCCTTATTTCATGCGTTATCTGGCCGGATTTTTCCGGGAAAACGGCTTCCGCGTGATGACGATATTGTTGCCGGGGCACGGCACGCAGCCCGGCGACCTGCTCGGGGTCGCCTGGCGGGAATGGGCCAAGGCCGTGGCTTATGGTGCAGACAGGCTTGCGGAAGAAGCCGACGAAATCTATCTGGCCGGTTTTTCCGCCGGGGGCGCGCTGAGCGTTTACCAGAGCCTGCACGATGACCGGGTGCGCGGGCTGTTCCTGTTTTCTCCGGCGCTCGAGATCACGCCGCGCGCGGCCTGGGCGAACCTGCACAGACTGTATAGCTGGCTGATGCCGACGGCGAAATGGGTCGGCATCAGGCCGGACAAGAGCCTCTACAAGTATGAGTCGCTTCCCAAAAATGCCGTTGCGCAAATGCACGCGCTGACGAAAAAACTGAATTCGCTGCTGCGGAAACACGAAGTCAGCTTCCCGGTATTCGCCGCCGCCAGCCAGGACGACGCTACCGCCAACACCCCGGCCACCCTGGCGTTCATGGCGCAGGCGCGCCACCCCTCCAGCAGGCTGGTGCTGTACACCACCGACACCGGAAAATTTCCGCCCGGCATTCCGGCGGAAAAACTGGAACTGGTGAACAGCGTGCTGCCCGAGCAGAAAATATTGAGTTCCGCGCATACGGCCATCGTGCTGCCGCCCGACGATCCGCACTACGGGGCAGCGGGGGATTATTCCAATTTCATCCATTATTACCCCGGCGACATGGAGAAATATGAAGCCTGCAACAACAACCACGGGGAAATTTTGCAGGGAGAGGTCAGCGAGGTCAACCTTAGAGCCGGCGCCTTGCGGCGCTTGATGTACAACCCGAATTTTGCGGCGCTCAAGATTTCAATGAAGCGGTTCATCGACAATTTGCCGTAATCCTAAGTAGTTATTTTCGTAAATATACGTACGTATTTATATTGACAATTCAGACCGTAGCCTGAATGAAACGCAGTGTAATCCGGGAGTGCGACGCTCCGTTCTTCCCGGATTCCGCTGCGCTGCATTCGGGCTACAACTGTAACTTGAGAAATACGTATGTGAACTTATGAAACGGAGTACTAAGCCGGACAAGCCGGAACCAAAAAGGTACCGCGTAGGAGCGACCTCCAGGTCGCGATTTAACGGCTCGCGGACTGGAGCCCGCTCCTACGGTGATTGGCTGCGCATCATAATTCTTGTCACGTTTTGACATCATTTGGCTGGTAAGAGACTAAAAACGGCTACCAGTCCACGAAATGGTTCTCGCAGGGATATTGCCCTTGGGCAATAACTCGCAATAACACGAAATTCACGAAAGAAATCTCTTGGTTGTGCAGAGATAGAATCGCCTGGTGGGCGATATTTGGAAATGACGTTATCCACTCGAGTTCGGTCGTATTTTTCGTGCATTTCGTGTCTTTCGTGGATAAATGTTTTTTTTCGGGTTCACTGCAACCCGTCACATATGCCCACAAACCTAGAATTTTGACCGCAGCGCCGCGCGTCTGCCGCGCCTGACGTTCACCCCGGCCAGGATCGCCAGCCCCGCGACAAAATAGCTGCCGGTGATCAATATCGCGAGGCGATGGTCGCCTTGCGAAATCCAGCTCACGAGGCCGTAAGTCAGCGGCCCCAGTATCGACGAGAGCTTGACCGCCAGCCCCCACAGCCCGAAGAACTCGGCGCGCCGCGTGGCCGGGCTCAACAGTCCAACCAGCGCGCGCCCGGCGGACTGGCTGGCGCCCATGCAGATTCCCGCGAGGTTCGCCGCGGCCCAGAACATCCCGGCGTCCTGCGCGCCCCATGCCAGGATGACCACGGCGATCCAGCCGGCCAGCGTCAAGGCGATGAGGGGAATATGCCCGATGCGGTCTTGCAGGTGGCCGAACAGGAAGGCGCCGATCGCGGCAGTGATGTTGACCGCGAATATCAGCATGATGGTCTGCCGGGTCGTGAAGTGCATCGCCTGCTGCGCGTAGATCGCGGCGAGCGTGATCACCGCCTGGACGCCCGCCTGGTAAAACACCGTGCAGATCAGGAAGCGCCGCAGGTCGCGGTAATTCCTCGCATGCCTGATGGTTTTCCCGAGCCGCGCGAAGGATTCCTGGATCAGGTTCAGCCCCTGCAAAGGGGGTTGCGGCACGGCGCGTTCCTTGAGGAACAGGAAAACAGGCAGGCTGGAAATCGCGAACAATGTGGCGGTGATCAGCATGGTCACCGGCACAAAATCCTCAGTCTGCTGGCCCTGCTCCTGCGCCCAGGTCACATAAGCGAGGCAGGCGCCGAGGCTCACCAGCCCGCCGACATAACCCAGGCTCCAGCCCCATCCCGACACCCTGCCGAGCGCATGTCCGCGCGCCAGTTCCGGCAGGAAGGCGGCCACCAGATTCTCGCCGCTGCCGTAAAAGAAATTGGAAAGCACGATCAGGAAAATCGCGAACCACAGGCTGCCCGGCCCGGCCAGCGCGAGCAGCGCGGTGAAAAAAACGCAGCCGACAGTGGTCAGCGCGAGCAGCTTTTTCTTCGCGGCATACGCATCCGCGTAAGCCCCGATGAGCGGCGCGGTGAACATGATCGCGGCGTAGGAAACCGCCAGCGCGGCCGTCCACGCGAACGTCGCCCATGGCTGGTTGCTTGCCACCACCGAGACGAAATAGGCATTGAAGATCGTGGTGATGACCACCGTGGTATAGCCGGAGTTGGCGAAATCATACATTGCCCAGGCCCAGACTTCGCGGGGGGTGACGGTTTTGGCAAGGGAAGGGCGCATGGTTTTTCTTGACTGCCGGGGACGGCTGGGGGGATATTGTTGACCATTACCGCCGTGAAAGTAAAACGGCATGCGTGGCGGGAATCTTCTTTTTCGAACAATCAAGCAAGGGAGCGCCTGGTGAACGCGATGAATGACCCCTCTGGCACATTGCTGGCAACCGTCCGGAAGCTCGCGGCCGAGCTGCACGCGCGCCCTGAGGAAGCCATTCAGGTCGCGCTGGACAGCTCGCTCGAACGCGACCTGGGCTTCGACAGCCTCGGGCGGGTGGAGCTGCTCACACGCCTCGAGCAGGTCTTCGGGGTCAGCCTGCCGGAACGGGTGCTGGCCACTGCCGAAACGCCGCGCGATCTGCTGCAGGCGGTGCTGGCCGCTTCCCCCGCCGCCGCGCCGGACACGCAGCGGGTCGAGGCGCCGGCCTCGGTGCAGGCCGAACCGGCCGATGCGCAGACGCTTCCGGAAGTGCTGGACTGGCATGTGCGCGCCCATCCGGAGCGCACGCATCTCACGCTGCAGGACGCGGAAGGCAACGAGACCTCGCTGAGTTACGCCGCGCTGCGCGACGGCGCGGAACAGATCGCGGCGGGGCTGCTGGAGCGCGAATTGCAGCCCGGTCAGTCGGTGGCGATCATGCTGCCCACCGGCCGCGACTATTTCTGCTGCTTTCTCGGCATACTGCTCGCGGGCGGCGTGCCGGTTCCGATTTACCCGCCTGCCCGCCCCTCGCAGATCGAGGATCACCTGCGGCGGCATGCGGGCATCCTCTCCAATGCGCTCGCCGCCATCCTGATCACGGTGCCCGAGGCGAAGGCCGTGGCGCGGCTGCTCCAGGCGCAGGTGGAATCGTTGCGCAGGGTGGTTACGCCGGAAGAGCTGGCCCATGCCGGGCGCGCGCCGGGAACCCCGCCCAGGCTTGAAAGCATCATGCTCAAGCCCGAGAACATCGCGCTGCTCCAGTACACCTCCGGCAGCACCGGCAACCCCAAGGGCACGGTGCTGACCCATGCCAACCTGCTGGCCAACATCCGCGCGATGGGTAAGGCGGTGCAGGTCAGCTCCACGGACGTGTTCGTGAGCTGGCTGCCGCTTTACCACGACATGGGCCTGATCGGCGCGTGGCTGGGCAGCCTGTACTATGCCTTCCCGCTGGTGGTGATGTCGCCGCTGACCTTTCTGGCGCGCCCGGAGCGCTGGCTTTGGGCGATCCACAGGCATCGCGGCACTCTTTCGGCCTCCCCCAATTTCGGCTTCGAGCTGTGTTTGCGCAAGATTCCGGACGCCGCCCTCGCCGGGCTCGACCTGTCGAGCTGGCGCATGGCATTCAACGGCGCCGAACCGGTCAGCCCGGAAACCATCACCCGTTTCGCGCAGCGCTTCGGCCAGTACGGATTGAGCCCGCAGGCGATTGCGCCGGTGTACGGGCTGGCCGAATGTTCGGTGGGACTCGCGTTTCCGCCTCCGGGCCGCGGCCCGCTGATCGACCGCATCCAGCGCGACAGCTTCATGCGCACCGGCCATGCCGAACCGGCCGGCGGCGACGACAAAGATGCGTTGCGTATCCCGGCATGCGGACGGCCGCTTCCCGGCCACGAGATCAGGATCGTGGATGCCACCGGGCGCGAACTGGGCGAGCGCGTGGAAGGGCATCTCGAATTCAAGGGGCCATCCGCCACCGGCGGCTATTTTCGCAACCCGGAGCAGACAAGGCTGCTGTTCCACGGCGAGTGGCTGGATTCCGGCGATTTCGCCTATCAGGCCGAGGGCGATATCTACCTGACCGGCCGCTCGAAAGACATCATCATCCGCGCCGGGCGCAACATCTATCCCTACGAACTCGAGGAGGCCGTGGGCGACATTCCGGGCATCCGCAAGGGCTGCGTGGCGGTGTTCGGCAGCCCGGACCCCTCATCCGGCACCGAGCGCCTGGTGGTGCTGGCCGAGACGCGCGAGACCTCCCCTGCGCAACGGGAAGCGCTGCGCGACCGGATCAACTTGCTGACATTGGACATGCTGGGGATGCCGGCGGACAACATCGTGCTCGCGCCTGTCCACAGCGTGCTCAAGACCTCGAGCGGCAAGATCCGCCGCGCGGCCTGCCGCGAATTGTTCGAGAAGGGCGCCACGCCGACGCGCGCGGTATGGTGGCAGCTCATCCGCCTCGCATGGGCCGGCATATTGCCCGAGATGCGCCGCGGCATCAGGGTGGTGTCCGATGTTTTATTCGCCGCCTACGCCTGGGCGCTGTTCTGGCTGCTCGCCCCGCTGACCTGGCTGGCCGCAGCACTGCTGCCCCGCCCCGCGTGGGGCTGGGCGGCAAGCCACAGAATTGCACGGCTGTATGCGCGAATGTGCGCAACGCCGCTCGCGGTTCGCGGCCTGGAAAACCTGTCGCCCGAAGCGCCCTGCGTGCTGGTGTCCAACCATGCCAGCTATCTCGATGGCATCGTGCTCGTCGCAGCAATGCCGGGCGAACTCAGTCGCACCGGCTATTTCAGTTTCGTCGCCAAGCGCGAACTGCTGGACAGCTTCATATCGCGCACCTATCTTCAGCGCATCGGCTCGGATTTCGTCGAGCGCTTCGAATCACAGCGCAGCCTGGAAGACGTGAAACAGGTAGCGCTTTCGCTGCAATCCGGCCGCAGCCCGGTATTCTTCCCGGAGGGCACGTTCAGCCGCATATCCGGCCTGATGCCTTTCCGCATGGGCGCATTCGTCGTCGCTGCCGAAGCGGGCGTGCCCGTCGTGCCGGTGAGCATACGCGGCACCCGCTCCATCCTGCGCGACGGCCACTGGTTCCCGCGCCGCGGCATCATCACCGTTACGATAGGCAAGCCGATTGCACCGGAAGGCAAGGGCTGGGCTGCGGCCATCCGCCTGCGCAACAAAGCGCGCGCAGAAATCTCGCGCCAATGCGGAGAACCCGATCTCGCGCCGGGAACGGCGGAGGAACAGGCAGAGGTTTAAGTAATGATTGACTGAGATGTGCCAGTAGCGATCACCCGATTTTCTAGTAGGTAGCGAAAACAAATCGACTACGGTACATTTCATTCCTGGCAGCTGACACCCCTTCGGGGTGCCGCTGAGCTCAAACATTAGACGTTACTAGACCCAATCGATTCATGAACCTCAGTAAGGAAGCTGAACAATCACTTGCCGCAATCGTGTCCGGCTGGTTTAAGAATTTCGTGGGCACTAGCGCGCTTGATGTGGCCCGCAATATCTCAATCGATCACTCAGAGGTCATGCGAATCTTTGAACAGTTGGCCGATGCCGGCTACGGTTCGCTAAACAGAAGCGTCCAGCTTTACCAAGTGAGTTTCGATCCGGACAACATCGCTGCGGGATTCAAGTACGAACCTGTTATGACGCACATATTTTTCCCGTCTAAGGAGACTCTTCGCAAAGCATTTTTTGCATCAGATCTCTCGCAACAAGGATTACCCGAGTACACAATGCGTCTGCATCTCGGTGCTCAGCAGGTCAGCTTGGTCTTCTTCTCTGAGGAAGTGCTCTTACGCTACCTAGATCATCCGGAGCACTATGAGATTAATGACTCGCTTGCGGGCGGCGACGTCTCGTCCTTATCCACTGCTCCGAATGATCGGTACCTTTACGTTCGTTACGGCAAGTGTCAGCTTACCTCTGGGCAGATCGCCGTCACAGCGATCTACAAGGACCTGTCTGACATGACTCCGTCAGAACAGAGGTATTGGCATTCACACGAGATCGACTCACCGGGCCTTGATAAGAGCGATCCTCATTTTCACAACTTCCTCAGGCGCACATACGAAGGAGATTTCGTCGACTTTCACGACCCAATCGCTACGCTACTTGAGACCATTGGTCGCGTAAACGAAGCAGTCCGCGATGGTCATCTTTTTACAAAGCTCAACAACGTTCACCTTCGGTTACCGGTCGAGCAAACGTATAAGTCGTACTGCGACGCATCGAGCGAGTTGTATAAGATTCTTGGGCCGGACAATTTGTCGCAATCTCGGCTAAAAGCCATCCTGCTGAACGACCTTGATACGTCTGCCGCTGAGCTCGTACACGCGGAGTCTCAGCGCCCACTGAGCACACTTCAACTATTGGTACTCCTTGAGCAGAAGCTTGGCGCATCAGGGGTATACACAACACCACTCCGAACTCTTGCGGACTTGCGCGTTGATGCCGACCACAAGGTGCTGGAACTATAGTGGACCCCGATTTTCGGACAGTAAATTAAGATGGTAGCCTGCTGTAAAAGGAGCAGGTGATGAGCGAAATAAAGCGCAAGATTTTTAGTGGTGAGTTCAAGGCCAAGGTAGCACTTGAAGCGATCCGTGGCATTA
>JACPEI010000017.1 GCA_016183575.1 Nitrosomonadales bacterium
TACAAGGCCGGCGTGGGCAACATCCTGGATGTACTGAATGCGCAAAGCGCCCTGGCCAGCGCGCGCCAGCAGCGCATCCAGTCCACGTACAACTGGAACATCAACCGCGCCGCGCTCGCCCAAGCCATGGGCAGCCTGGATGCAGGCCTGCTGCAGGAATTGTCCGATGGCAGCCGGCAGGCCGGCGCGAATCCCCAACAGAAATAAAACCAGCCATGAAAAAAATACTGCGTTCTCCCATCGCCCTGTTCTTCATTGCCATCGCCGTCGCCACCGCAGGCATCGCCACCTACCGACAGGTAGCCCTGGTCGCGCCGGAACAGCAATACCGCCTGCAGACCGTGGAAAAAGGCGACATCACCCAGACCGTTTCCGCCAACGGCACGATCAATCCGGTAACGCTGGTCAATGTCGGCACACAGGTCTCCGGCACGGTGAAAAAGCTGTATGTGGACTTCAACAGCAAGGTGGAAAAAGGCCAGGTATTGCTGGAACTGGACGACGCCCTGCTCGCCGCACAACAGAAGCAGAGCCAGGCCAACGTGCAAAGCGCCACTGCCTCACTGGAACTGGCTACGGCCAACGAGGCGCGCATGCGCAGCCTGTTTGCACAGGAATATGTTTCGCGACAGGAACTGGATACTGCGGTGCAAGCCAAAAAGGCTGCCGAGGCACAACTGCAGCTGACGCGCGCGGCGGTGGAAAAAGACAGCGCCAACCTCGCCTATTCGGTGATCCGCTCGCCGGTAGCCGGCGTCGTAGTAGACCGTGCGGTGGACATCGGCCAGACCGTCGCGGCCAGCCTGCAGACCCCGACGCTGTTCAAAATCGCACAGGACTTGTCCAAGATGCAGATACATGCCAATTTCGCCGAGGCGGATGTCGGCAGCATCCGCGTCGGCCAGGCGGTGCGCTTTACCGTGGATGCCTTCGCGGGGCGCAACTTCCAGGGCGAGGTGATGCAGATACGCCTCAACCCGACCACGCAGCAGAACGTGGTCACCTACGACGTGGTGGTCAACGTGGACAATCCCGAGCAGATCCTGCTGCCCGGCATGACCGCCTATGTCAGCATCGCGGTAGCCGAACACAAGGATGCGTTGCTGGTTCCCAATGCCGCGCTGCGCTTCAAGCCGGCCAACGGCAACACCCCGAAGCGCGGCGGCGGGCACCCCGGCGGCTTGCCGAAAGGCGCGCCCAGGCAAGACATCTTTGCCGGCAAGGTATATGTGCTGGAGCAGGGAGAACTGACACCCGTCAGCGTATCGCTCGGCATCACCGACGGCCGCAATACCGAAATCACCGGCGGCGACCTCAAGCCCGGCGACCAGATTGTGGTCGGCGAAATGCAGGCGGCGGGCAGCGCTCCGGCGGCCAGCGGCACGCCGATGCGCATGAGAATGTTCTGATGGCGGATTCCGTCATCCGCATCGAAAACCTGCACAAGTCATACGAGACTTCTGCCGGTTTGTTCCCTGCGCTGAAGGATGTCAGCCTCGACATCTATGCCGGCGAATTCGTTGCGATCATGGGCCCGTCCGGCTCGGGAAAATCCACTTTCATGAACATCCTCGGCTGCCTCGACAAGCCTAGTGCCGGACGCTACACGCTGGACGGCCGCAGCGTTGCGGAGCTGAGCAAGGATGAGCTGGCCCTGCTGCGCAATCGCACCATCGGTTTCGTGTTCCAGGGCTTCAACCTGTTGCCGCGCATGTCGCTGCTGGACAATGTCGCCTTGCCGCTGATCTATTGCGGGGTGGAGCGCGAGGAGCGCCAGCGGCGCGCCCGCGACCTGCTCGCCAGGGTCGGGCTGGGAGACAAGGCAGACTCCATGCCCAACAAGATTTCCGGCGGCCAGCAGCAGCGCGTCGCAATCGCCCGCGCGCTGGTCAACCATCCACGCCTGCTGCTCGCCGACGAGCCGACCGGCAATCTCGACAGCCACACCAGCGAGGAAATCATGGCGCTGTTCGAGGCACTCAACCGCGAAGGCATCACCATCGTGCTGGTCACCCACGAAGCGGACATCGCGCATCACGCGAAGCGCCAGGTGCGCTTCTTCGACGGACGCATCGTCAGCGACCAGCCGACGCCGCATGCGGAGCACGCGATATGATCCGGAAAAAAACCATTCACCACGAAGAACACGAAGGCCACGAAGATTTTTGCGAGTTATCGCCCTTCGGCGATATCCCTGCCAACCCCAAATCATTTAATCTCATGGCGCTTGATGTTCATCGGCAAGATGCCGTTTTTCTTCGTGTTCTTCGTGCCCTTCGTAGTTCAAGCAAGGTTTTTGCATGAGCATGGTCTTCACCATGCTCGGCGAAGCCTGGCGCGCGATGGGCGCCAACCGGCTGCGCACCATGCTGACCATGCTCGGCATGGTGATCGGCGTCGGCGCGGTGGTGCTGATGATGTCCATCGGGCAGGGCGCGCAATATGCCATCAAGCAGACCATCAGCGCGATGGGCAGCAACCTGTTCGTCCTGCTCTCCGGCAGCCGCTCGGTAGGCGGCGTGCGCACCGGCGGCGGCGGCAACTACACGCTGACGGTCGGCGATGCCGAGGCCATCGCCGAACTGCCCGGTGTGCAAACGGCGGCGCCGATCCACCCCGGCAACGCGCAGGTCGTGTACGGGCCGAACAACTGGAATACCTCCATCATCGGCACCACGCCCAACTATCTTGAGGCGCGTGCCTGGCAAGTGACTGCAGGGGCGGCATTCACCTCATCCGACGTGCGCTCCGCCACGCGCGTTGCGCTGATCGGCAAGACCGCCGCACAGAACCTGTTCGGCGACGATGACCCGGTCGGCAAGACCATCCGCATCCGCCAAAGCCCCTTCGTCATCCTCGGCACCCTGGCGGTCAAGGGCCAGGGCATGGATGGGCGCGACCAGGACGACAGCATCATCATCCCGCTCACCACCGCGCAGCGCCAGGTATTCGGCAGCCAGTTCCCGGGAACGGTGCGCATGATCATGGTACAGACTGCCACCCAGGAAATCATGCCTGCGGTGGAAAAATCCATGACCGGGTTGTTGCGGCAGCGGCACCGCACCGGCATGGATGACGACTTCTTCCTGCGCAACCTTACCGCCGCCGCCGATTCCGCCGCAGAAAGCACGCGCACCATGTCGCTGCTGCTCGGCGCGATCGCCTCGGTCTCGCTGCTCGTGGGCGGCATCGGCATCATGAACATCATGCTGGTTTCGGTGACCGAGCGCACCCGCGAGATCGGCATCCGCATGGCGATCGGCGCGCGCGAAAAGGACATCCTGCTGCAATTCCTGCTGGAAGCCATCATCATATCGCTGGCCGGCTGCTTCATCGGCCTGCTGCTGGGAATCGGCGGCGCGCTGCTGGTCAATGCACTGACCGGCACGATGGTCATCATCTCGGGCAGTTCGGCCGTCGTGGCTTTCGGCGTGGCCGCGACGGTGGGCATCTTCTTCGGTTTCTATCCGGCGAAAAAGGCCGCGCAGCTCGACCCGATCGAGGCGTTGCGCTACCAGTAGCGCGCAAAAACGAAAGGCACGTCGCCGTGCCTTTCTTTGCCGTTCTGTGAAAGCAACCTAATCGCGATGTTTGTCGTGCTTCCTGTGCTTCCGGCGCTCGTCCTCATCCTCCTCGCGGTAACGCTCGACTGCCGGAGCTGGAGCCGGCTGGGCCGCGGGCGTGCTGCCGATTGCAGCGCCGGCCGCGCCGCCGACCGCACCGCCGATCACCGCGCCGCTGTCTGCGGCGTGTGCATTTGCTCCGGCAAAAAGAAACAGGGCGATCGCCAACGATTTTTTCATGTTGCCTCCAATGTGAGATTGTCCGGTTTGACCATTGCGCAAGAATTGTTGCGCTGCCTGGTCAAACGCGGCGCTAGTTTAGTTCCTCTTTGCAATTGCCTGCAATCTCGATTGTCGGCAATAAGAGCCGCATGATATTCTCAGCCACCCTGAAAGCAGCCTTCCAGAATTCAATGCCCATACCAATCAAGACCCCGCAGGAAATCGAGAAAATGCGCGTTGCCGGCCGCCTGACCAGCGAGGTGCTCGACTACATCACGCCGTTCGTCAAGGCAGGCGTGACGACCAACGAACTGGACAAGCTGTGCCACGACTACATCGTCAACGTGCAGCATGGCATTCCCGCCCCGCTCGATTACGCGCCGCACGGCCATGCGCCCTACCCCAAGTCGATCTGCGCCTCGGTCAACCACCAGGTCTGCCACGGCGTGCCGGGCGACAAGGCGCTCAAGAACGGCGACATCGTCAACCTGGACATCACCGTCATCAAGGACGATTACCACGGCGACAGCAGCCGCATGTTCTATGTCGGCGAACCGTCGATCCAGGCCAGGCGGCTATGCGAGGCCACTTACGAGGCGCTGTGGCGCGGCATCCGCGCGGTCAGGCCGGGTGCGCATCTGGGCGACATCGGCCATGCTATCCAGAGCTACGTCGAACCGCTCGGCTACAGCGTGGTGCGCGAGTTCTGCGGCCACGGCATCGGCAAGCTCTTCCACGAGGAGCCGCAGGTGCTGCACTACGGCCGCCCGCGCACGGGGGCGCGGCTGGAGGCCGGTATGATCTTCACCATCGAGCCGATGATCAATGCCGGCAAGGTGGCCATCAAACAGCTCGGCGACGGCTGGACCGTGGTCACCAAGGATCACATCCTGTCGGCGCAATACGAACACACCATCCTCGTCACCGAGACCGGCTTCGAAGTGCTGACCGTTTCCGATGGCTGCCCTCCCCC
>JACPEI010000099.1 GCA_016183575.1 Nitrosomonadales bacterium
TGGCCGAGGAGCATGACCTGAGCGGCAACCTCGCGCGCATGCTCAAGGCCGCCGGGCAGAAGGCGCCGGTTTCGCAGCCGATCCTGGAGATCAACCCGCAGCATCCGGTGGTGCTGCGTTTGAAATCCGAGGAGAAGCGCTTTGACGACTGGGCGGCGGTGCTGTTCGACCAGGCATTGCTCGCCGAAGGCGGCCAGCTCGACGACCCGGCGGCCTTCGTCAGGCGCGTCAACCAGTTGATGCTGGAACTGGGCAGTTGATGCAGTCGTAGGGGCACGGCGCGCCGTGCCGGTGCCGGAACAAAAGTCTCACGTGCCCCTGCAAGTTGTGTGCAAGTTGTGCCGGGTAGCCCTGTCCCTTGTGCTAGAATGCGCCCCCTTTTTACATAGCAAGGCTGTTCCCATGTCCCGCGAACTCCGCAATATCGCCATCATCGCCCACGTCGACCACGGCAAAACCACCTTGGTGGACAAGCTGCTCAGCCAGTCCGGCACGTTTGCCTCCCATCAGCATGTCGCCGAGCGCGTCATGGACAGCAACGATCTGGAAAAAGAACGCGGCATTACCATCCTGGCGAAGAACTGCGCGGTGGATTACGAAGGCGTGCATATCAATATCGTCGATACGCCCGGCCACGCCGATTTCGGCGGCGAGGTGGAGCGCGTGCTGGGCATGGTGGACGGCGTGCTGTTGCTCGTGGATGCCGTGGAAGGCCCGATGCCGCAGACCCGCTTCGTTACCAAGAAGGCACTTGCCCTCGGCCTGCGCCCGATCGTGGTGCTCAACAAGGTGGACCGCGACGGCGCGCGCCCGGACTGGGTGATCAACAAGACTTTCGACTTGTTCGACAAGCTCGGCGCGACTGAAGAGCAACTGGATTTTCCGGTGGTATATGCCTCGGCATTGAACGGCTACGCCACGCTCGATCTGGCCAAACCCAGCCCGGATATGCGCCCGCTGCTGGATGCGGTGCTCAAGCATGTGCCTGCGCCGGATACCGATGTGGACGCGCCGCTGCAATTGCAGATTTCCGCGCTGGATTATTCCAGCTTCGTCGGCCGCATCGGCATAGGCCGCGTGCGCCGCGGCCGCATCAAGCCGGGGCAGGATGTGATGGTGTTAAATGGTACCAACCCGCCGAAACGCGCGCGCGTCAACCAGGTGCTGGGTTTCCGCGGCATCGAACGCGTACTGCTGGATGAAGCGTTTGCGGGCGATATCGTGCTGGTCAACGGCATCGATGAAATCGGCATCGGTGTGACATTGGCTGACGTGAGCCAGCCGGAAGCCTTGCCGATGCCCAAGGTGGACGAGCCGACGCTGACCATGAACCTGATGGTGAATACTTCGCCATTGTGCGGTCAGGAAGGCAAGTTCATCACCAGCCGCCAGATCCGCGACCGCCTGACCAAGGAATTGCTGGTGAACGTGGCGTTGCGTGTCGATGAAACGGACAACACCGACGTGTTCCTGTTGGCCGGGCGCGGCGAATTGCATCTGACCATTTTGCTGGAAAACATGCGCCGCGAAGGTTTTGAAATGGGCGTGGGCAAGCCGCGCGTGGTGTACCGCGAAATCAACGGTGAGAAATGCGAGCCTTTCGAGGTGCTGACCGTGGACGTCGAGGACACCAACCAGGGCGCGGTCATGGAAGAGTTGGGGCGCCGTCGCGGCGACTTGCAGGACATGCAGCCGGATGGCCATGGCCGCGTGCGTCTGGAATACCGTATTCCGGCGCGTGGTCTGATCGGTTTTCAGTCAGAATTCATGACCATGACGCGCGGCACCGGCATCATGGCGCATGTCTTCGACGACTACGCGCCGGTCAAGGCCGATATGCCCGGCCGCCGCAACGGCGTGCTGATTTCGCAGGATAACGGTGAGGCGGTGGCTTACGCGCTGTGGAAGCTGGAAGACCGCGGCCGCATGTTCGTGTCGCCCGGCGACAAGCTGTACGAAGGCATGATCATCGGCGTGCATAGCCGCGACAACGATCTGGTCGTCAATCCGATCAAGGGCAAGCAACTGACCAACGTGCGCGCCTCGGGCACCGACGAAGCGGTGCGCCTGACCCCGCCGATTCGCCTGACGCTGGAATCCGCGGTCGAGTTTATCGACGATGATGAACTGGTGGAAATCACCCCATTGTCCGTCCGTATCCGTAAACGCTATTTAACGGAAATCGAACGCAAGCGCGCGTCGCGCTCTTGAGTTGATGAGCTTATAGGCGAAATACAAGGGGCGCGCAGGCGCCCCTTTTCATTTGGGCTGGCTGATTGGTTTATACTGATACAGAGTTTTAAGTGGAACCAATATTCATGGAACAACTGATCTATTTTTTTGCTCCCCTTTTCGTTGGACTGCTTGTTGGCGCGGCGGCCATGGGGTTGGTTCTGCGTGCCCGCATTTCATCTGCCGAGATACAGGCAAAAGGCGAAAATCAGGTCGAGTTAGCTCGCCTCAACGAGCGGCTGACCGCATCGCAAGAAAATAACGAGCGTCTCGAAATGGAGAAAGAAAATCTCGCCGCGTTGCGCGATCAGCTCATGGCAGAGCAGCAGCGATTGAGCAATCAGGTTGCCGAATTGACTGCTTCTCTGGAATCAGAACGCACCCAGAACGCAGAAAAAATTGAGTTGCTGAAGAATGCCGAGGAGCAGCTTTCCAATCGCTTCAAGACGCTGGCCAGCGAGATTCTGGAAGATAAAACCAAGCGTTTTACCGAGCAGAACCAGACCAACCTCAACCAGTTGCTGGAACCGCTCAAGGTCAAGATCACCGAGTTTCAGGGCAAGGTGCAGGAGGTCTATGTGCAGGAAGGCAAAGACCGTTCGGCATTGGCCGAGCAGGTCAAGCAACTGATGTCACTTAACAATCAACTGTCAAAAGACGCCCACAATCTCACCAGTGCCCTCAAAGGCCAGGCCAAGGCACAGGGCACTTGGGGTGAACGCATTTTGGAGCAAGTGTTGGAGGCTTCCGGTTTGCGTAAAGGCCATGAATACGAGGTGCAGGAGAGTCACACCCGCGCAGATGGTTCACGCGCCCAGCCGGATGTGGTCGTGCATCTGCCGGAAGACAGGCACCTGATCGTCGACGCCAAGGTATCGCTCAAGGCTTATGAGGAGCATGCCAATGCGGAAACCGATCATCAGCGTGATGCCGCCTTGAAACGCCATCTGGATTCGGTGCGCGCACATATCAAGGGACTTTCCGAGAAAAATTACCAGCAGCTTTATGGTTTGCAATCGCTGGATTTCGTGTTGATGTTCATACCGTTGGAGCCGGCTTTCATGCTGGCCATCTCGCATGACAGCGATTTATGGCAAGACGCATGGAAGAAAAACGTCTTGCTGGTGAGCCCCAGCACCTTGCTGTTTGTGGTGCGCACCGTGGCACATCTGTGGCGGCAGGAGCAGCAGAATCGCAACGCACAGGAGATTGCCAGTCGCGGTGCCGAACTCTATGACAAGCTGGTTGGTTTCGTGAAAGACTTGGACAGCCTGGGCATCAAACTGAAGCAGGCGCAGGAGACTTATGAAGATGCGTATAGCAAGTTTACCGGGGGGCGAGGCAATGCCATTCGCCAGGCAGAAATGCTCAAGGAGCTGGGTGTGAAGCCCACCAAGCAACTGCCGCAAAAGCTGATTGATTCGGCGTTGGACGAACACCCCCCTTTGCCTTCCCATGATTCTTTGCAATCAACCACACAGTTGAATAAATAAAACATGAAACTCGCAATCGCACAAATCAATTGCACCGTCGGCGACCTCGCCGGCAATGCCGCCAGGATTCTCGCCTGCGCCGGACAGGCAAAACAGCAGGGCGCTCAACTATTATTGGTTTCCGAACTCAGCCTGTGCGGTTATCCGCCGGAAGACCTGCTGCTGCGCGACGGGTTTTACCGGGCATGCGCGCAGGCATTGGCCGAACTCGCCGGGCAAATTTCCGGTGTCGCCGTGGTGGTCGGGCATCCGCATGAGCAGGACGGGAAACGCTATAACGCGGCTTCGCTGCTTAAGGATGGCGCAATTGCCGCGACTTATCTCAAGCATGAGTTGCCGAATTATTCGGTATTCGATGAAGAGCGTTACTTTGATCACGGCAGCGAACCCTGCGTGTTTGAAATGGCAGGTATCCGCTTTGCGTTGAATATCTGCGCCGATGTTTGGGAGCCTGATGCGGCCCGTCAGGCGCGCAATGCTGGCGCGCAAGTGCTGCTGGTGCTGAACGCATCGCCCTATGCGATGCGCAAACAGGAGGCGCGCTACGGCGCCATTCGCGAACGCATCGCTGAAACCGGCATGGCGGTGGTTTATGCCAACCTGGTGGGCGGACAGGACGAACTGGTTTTCGACGGCGGGTCGTTCGCGATGGATAGCCACGGCAACCTGACTGCGCAGGGCGCGCACTTTGAAGAAGCCTTGTTGATGCTGGAAATCCGGGATGATTTGTGCCCGAATGGGGAAAAGGCTGCCGCATTGGGCGAGGAGGCCGGCGTCTATCGCGCCTTGTGCCTCGGCGTGCGCGACTACATCGGCAAGAACCGCTTTCCTGGCGTATTGCTGGGATTGTCGGGCGGGATCGATTCCGCATTGACCCTGGCGATAGCGGTCGATGCGCTGGGCGCGGATAAAGTCCATGCGATCATGATGCCGTCGCCCTATACCGCGCAGATCAGCCTGGACGATTCGCGCGCGATGGTAAAAATCCTCGGCGTGCGTTATGACGAATTTCCGATTGATCCGATGTTCCAGAACTATTTGGCCGCGCTGGATAGCACTTTTGCCGGACGTGCTGTGGATGCCACCGAAGAAAATTTACAGGCGCGTATCCGCGGCACCTTGCTGATGGCCTTGTCGAACAAGCTCGGTTCGCTGGTGTTGACCACCGGCAACAAATCCGAAATGGCCGTGGGCTATGCCACGCTCTACGGCGACATGGCGGGAGGTTTGGCGGTGCTTAAGGATGTCAGCAAAACGCTGGTGTACCGCCTGGCGCGTTACCGCAATACGCTCGGGCAGGTGATCCCGGAACGCATCATCACGCGCCCGCCGAGCGCCGAATTGCGCGCCGACCAGACCGACCAGGACAGCCTGCCACCCTATGATGTGCTGGATGCCATCATGGCGTATTATGTCGAACAAAACCTCGCAATCCCGGAAATCATCGCACGCGGTTATTCAGAGGCCGATGTGCGCCGGGTGGTGCATCTGATCCGCATCAGCGAATACAAGCGCCGCCAATCCGCGGTGGGCATTCGTATTACCGAGCGCAGTTACGGCAAGGATTGGCGCTATCCGATTACGGTGCGCTATCAGGACGACTTCTAGTTTTCATTTCAAATTTATCGCGCCCCTACAATTAACCCAGATAATCCGCCCCATTATTATTAGGATATTTTTACTGTGTAGGAGCGCGATTTAGCATTGTCGCGCAATAAATTGCGCTCCTACAACGGCGTTGCTCACCGAATGGATTATCCGGGATTAATCTAATTCCCTTTCAGCGCGAATTTTGCTACAATGCGCCGCGTTTTGAGATGGGCTTCGAGCCCGTTTTTTATTTGTGGGCAGCCATTATGGATGTAGTGAAACTGGTCGAAACAACGGTAAACGGCCTGGGTTATGAGCTGGTGGATTTTGAACGCTCGGGGCGCGGGCTGTTGCGCGTGTTCATCGACAAGCCGGAAGGCATTTTGGTGGACGATTGCCAGACAGTAAGCCATCAATTGACGCGGCTGTTTCTGGTCGAGAATGTCGCTTACGACCGCCTCGAAGTTTCGTCGCCGGGACTGGACAGGCCGCTGAAGAAAGAAGCGGATTTCGTGCGTTTTGCCGGGCAGAAGGCGCAACTCAAGCTGCGCATGCCGCTGGCGGGACGCAAAAACTTCGTCGGCATCATAGGCGGGGTAAAGGATGGGATATTGCAGTTGGATGTGGATGGCAGTCAGGTGGCAATCGAGCTGTCGAATTTGGACAAGGCGCGTTTAGTGCCGATTTTTTAGATTTTGTAGGGTGCGTTCTACGCACCACATGGCGCACACAGTGCACCCTACTTGCTGACCTGCAAGTAATTAGGCGGAGATTATAGTTATGAGTCGTGAAATTTTGTTGCTGGTGGATGCGTTGTCGCGTGAGAAAAGCGTGGACAAGGAGGTCGTGTTTGAAGCGCTGGAATCGGCGTTGGCCTCTGCGACCAAGAAACGTTTTTCCGACGAGGCCGATGTGCGCGTTTCGATAGATCGCAATACCGGCGAATATGAATCCTTCCGCCGCTGGGAAGTGATGGACGACGAAACCTTCGAGACGCCGGACATGCATATCAAGCTGGAAGAAGCGCAAAAGCGCAATCCCGACATTCAGCTCGGCGAGTTTATCGAGGAGCCTCTGGAATCCATCGATTTCGGGCGTATCGGGGCGCAAGCCGCAAAGCAGGTTATCTTCCAGAAGATTCGCGATGCCGAACGCGAACAGGTGCTGAGCGACTTCCTGGAGCGCAAGGAGCATCTGGTTTCCGGTACGGTGAAACGGCTGGAGCGCGGCAATGCGCTTATCGAATTCGGCAAGATTGAGGCGTTGTTGCCGCGCGAACAGATGATCCCGAAGGAAAATCTGCGCGTCGGCGACCGCGTCAAGGCGCATTTGCTGCGGGTGGATCGCAGCGTGCGCGGCCCGCAGGTGATTCTGTCGCGCACTTCGCCAGAATTGCTGGTCAAGCTGTTTGAACTGGAAGTGCCGGAGATCGAGGAAAATTTGCTGGAAATCGTCAGCGCCGCACGCGATCCCGGTTCGCGCGCCAAGATTGCTGTGCAATCGCATGACCCGCGCATTGACCCGATCGGCACCTGCGTCGGGATGCGCGGTTCGCGCGTGCAGGGCGTGACCAACGAACTCGCCGGCGAGCGGGTGGATATCATTCTCTGGGCGGAAGACCCGGCCACTTATGTCATCAATGCGCTGGCTCCCGCCGAGGTGAGCGGCATCGTGGTGGACGAAGAGAACCACAGCATGGATGTCGTGGTCGAAGAGGAAAATCTGGCGCAGGCGATTGGGCGCGGCGGTCAGAATGTGCGTCTGGCCAGCGAGTTGACGGGCTGGGAGCTCAACATCATGACCGTCGAGCAGTCCAACGAGAAGCATAACGAAGAGTTTTCCAAGACGCGCGCGGTGTTCATGGAAAAACTGGATGTGGACGAAGAAGTCGCCGACATCCTGGTGCAGGAAGGCTTCAATACGCTGGAAGAAGTGGCGTATGTGCCGCTGGAAGAAATGCTGGAAATTGAATCGTTTGATGAAGCTACAGTGAACGAGTTGCGCAGCCGTGCGCGCAATGCTCTGTTGACTGCCGCTATTGTGAGCGAAGAAAAAGTGGAGCACGGCATCGAGGATTTACTCAAGCTGGAAGGCATGGACGAGCAGACCGCGCGCACTTTGGCGGCCAAAGGCATAGCGACGCAAGAGCAATTGGCGGACTTGGATGCGGATGAACTGGTAGAGCTTTCCGACATGGATAGCGAACGCGCCAACACATTGATCATGGCGGCACGCGCACCCTGGTTTGCTTAAGCGGGAAGTATCTAAAGGATGGTAATGGGAAAATTGAATGTAGCGCAGTTTGCGACTGAACTGGGATTGCCGGTTGCTTTGCTGCTTGAGCAATTAAAGGCGGCCGGGGTCAGCAAGGAGCAGGAATCCGATTCGCTTTCCGAAAAGGACAAGGCGCAATTGCTGGAACATTTGCGCCAAGCGCATGGCGCTGAAAAATCCGCCAAGAAGATTACGCTGACTCGCCGCGAAACCACGGAAATCAAGAAGGCCGACAGCTCCGGGCGCGCGCGTACCATTCAAGTGGAAGTGCGCAAACGCCGCGTAGTGGCTCCTGCCGCCGTCACGGAAACCCCTGTAATCGCCGAACCTGTTACTTTGCCCAAGGGCGAAATTGACAAGGTTGTCGGTGAGCAGGAACTGGCAGCACGCGAACAGGAAGCGCGCTCGCATGCGGAATTGGCGGCGCGCCAGGCAGCCGAAGTGCAGGCCAAGCAGGAGCGCAGCAAGCGCAAGACAACCAAGAGTGTGGTTGAAGCCGAACCGCAGGCCGCCGCACCAGAGGTGAAGAAGGTCGAAGAGGCCGCACCTGTTGTAGTTGCTGCCCCGCCGGTCAGTTTGGCCGAAGGCACGCTGCACAAGCCGGCTCCCAAGCCAGGCGACAAGGTGGTCAAACCAAGCAAAAAACCCAAGGCCGAAGTTAAGGCCAGCCCGTGGGATGAAAAAGGGCACAAGAAGCGCACCCCCGTCAAAGCCGGCGAGAAGCCTGGAGTGAAGACCGGAGTCTGGGCGACCCCGGTGCGCGCGCCGCGCCATGACAGACACAAACACGCCACAGAGCAGGAACATGCCTTCTCGTTGCCGACCGAACCGATGGTGCGCGAAGTGGCTGTTCCGGAAACCATCACCGTCGCCGAATTGGCGCAAAAGATGGCCGTCAAGGCCGCAGAAATCATCAAGGTGCTGATGAAAATGGGTTCGATGGTGACCATCAACCAGGTGCTGGATCAGGAAACCGCGATGATCATCGTGGAGGAAATGGGGCACATCGCCAAGACCGCCAGGCTGGACGATCCCGATGCTTATCTGCTGGATACCGAAGCGCACCACGATGTGGCGCTGGAGCCGCGCGCGCCGGTCGTCACCGTGATGGGCCACGTCGATCACGGCAAGACCTCGTTGCTGGATTACATCCGCCGCACCCGTGTCGCTTCCGGTGAAGCCGGCGGGATCACCCAGCATATCGGCGCGTATCACGTCGATACGCCGCGCGGCATGATTACCTTTCTCGATACGCCGGGCCATGAAGCGTTTACCGCAATGCGTGCGCGTGGCGCGAAGGCGACCGATATCGTGATCCTGGTGGTGGCAGCCGATGACGGCGTGATGCCGCAGACCAAAGAGGCCATCGCCCATGCCAGAGCCGGCAATGTGCCGCTGGTGGTGGCGGTGACCAAGATCGACAAGCCCGATGCCAATAGCGAGCGCGTCAAGCAGGAGCTTGTTGCAGAAGGCGTGGTGCCGGAAGACTGGGGCGGTGACTCGATGTTTGTCGAGGTTTCCTCCAAGTCCGGGCAGGGTATCGACCAATTGCTCGAAGGCGTGCTGTTGCAGGCCGAAGTGCTGGAACTGAAGGCGCCGCGCGCAACTCACGCCAAGGGGCTGGTGATCGAGGCGCGCCTGGACAAGGGCAAAGGACCGGTCGCTACCGTGCTGATCCAGTCCGGCACCCTGAAGCGCGGCGATGCGGTATTGGTCGGTTCGGTGTTCGGGCGGGTGCGTGCGATGCTGGACGAGAACGGCAAGGCGGTAAGCGAAGCGGGGCCGTCCATTCCGGTCGAGATTCAAGGCTTGTCCGAGGTGCCTGCCGCCGGTGAAGGATTGATGGTGATGGCGGACGAGAAACGCGCGCGCGAAATCGCGCTGTTCCGCCAGGGTAAATACCGCGGCGTAAAGCTTGCCAAGCAGCAGGCGGCCAAGCTGGAAAACATGCTCGAACAAATGGCCGAGGGCGAAGTGAGCACCCTGTCGCTGATCGTGAAATCCGACGTGCAAGGCTCTGCCGAGGCGATTGCGCAATCGTTGCAAAAGCTCTCCACCAACGAGGTCAAGGTCAATTTGATCCACGGAGGCGTCGGGGCGATTACCGAATCGGACATCAATCTGGCGCTGGCTTCCAAGGCGATCGTGATCGGCTTCAACGTCCGGGCTGATGCTGCGGCACGTAAACTTGCCGAAGCTTTCGGCGTGGATATCCGCTACTACAGCATCATCTACGCGATGGTGGACGAGATCAAGGCCGCGCTGTCCGGCATGCTGGCCCCTGAAAAGCGCGAAAGCATCCTGGGCATGGTCGAAGTGCGCCAGGTGTTCACCGTTTCCAAGGTCGGCACGATTGCCGGTTGTATGGTGCTGGAAGGCGTGATCAAACGCGGCGCGAAAGTGCGTGTGTTGCGCGACAACATATTGATTCACGACGGCGAGCTGGATTCGCTGAAGCGCTTCAAGGACGATGTGAAAGAAGTGAAAGCCAATTTCGAGTGCGGCCTGTCATTGAAGAATTTCAATGATCTGGCGGTGGGCGACAAGCTCGAGGTCTATGAAATCGTTGAGGTTGCGCGCGCACTGTAATGGGCAACTTCGCCAGAACTGACCGGATTGGCCAGCAGATTCAGCGCGAAATAGCCGAGCTGGTGCGCCTCGAAATCAACGATCCGCGTGTGCGCCTGGTGACCATCACCGGCGTGGAAGTGGCCGGCGACTATTCCCATGCCAAGATTTTCTTCACGCGGCTGGACGGCAAACACGAAGAGGCACAGCAAGGCCTGGAGAGCGCCAGCGGTTTTCTGCGCAGGCAGCTGGCGCGCAGCATCAAGCTGCGCATCATGCCGCAATTGCATTTCGTCTACGATGCCTCCGTCGAGCGCGGCAGCCATCTGTCGCAACTCATCGACCAGGCGGTCGCCAGCGATCAACATCACGACGATAAGGGAGGCAGCGCGTAGCCCGTAGCTTGTAGCGGGCAGCCAGCGGGTTTGCTACCAGCTACCAGCTACCAGCTACCAGCTAACACTATGGCACGAACTTATCGCGCGCTCGACGGCGTGCTGCTGTTTGATAAGCCGCTGGAGATCAGTTCCAACGACGCTCTGCAAAAAGTCCGCCGCCTGTTCCAGGCCGAGAAGGCCGGGCACACCGGCACCCTGGATCCCCTCGCCACCGGACTGCTGCCGATCTGTTTCGGCGAGGCGACCAAATTTTCCAATGCCTTGCTGGATGCCGACAAGACCTATCGCGCCTTGCTGCGCCTCGGGCAAACCACCAGCACCGGCGACGCGGAAGGCGAGATCACCGCCGAGCATCCGATCGAGGCCGGGCAGGCCGACGTTGATGCCGCGTTGGCCGGATTTCGCGGCGAAATCCGGCAGCTTCCACCCATGCACAGCGCGCTCAAGCATCAGGGCAAGCCGCTCTACGAATATATCCGCAAGGGCGAAACCATCGAGCGCGAACTGCGCAACGTGGTGATCCACGAGCTGGTGCTGAATTCTTTCAGCGGCAACGAGATGGATATCACCGTGCGTTGCAGCAAGGGGACTTACATCCGTACGCTCGCGGAAGACATCGGTGCGGCGCTCGGTTGCGGCGCGCATCTGATCGGCCTGCGCCGCACCGCGATTGCCCATTTTGATTTGCGGGACGGCTACAACTGGCAGCAGCTGGAGGCAATGACCGGAGCCGAGCGCGATGCCTGCGTGCTGCCGCCGGAAGCGCTGATGCCCGACATGCACAGGCTGCAATTGGATGCCGTGCAAATCAAACGCCTCGCGCAAGGGCAGCGGCTCGGTCTGGACACCGGTTTGCCGGATGGCAAGGTCTGTTTGTATGGCCCGCAGGGGTTTATCGGGACGGGGTTGTTGCAGGGCCGCCGTCTTGCCCCGGAACGGCTGTTGTCCGAAGTGGCAAAACAGGCAGCCAAGACAGAATTGACGGAAAATTTTGGGGTTGAGCAATAGGGGCATTCAAGGGTAGAATGCGGCACTTTTTTAGGAGAGCAAAACCAATGGCTATTACTGCCGCGCAAAAAGCGCAAATCGTTACCGACTTTCAACGTGCCAAGAGCGACACGGGTTCCCCCGAAGTGCAAGTGGCCTTGATCACTGCACGCATCACTTATTTGACCCAACATTTCAAAGACAACGCCAAGGATCATCACTCCCGGCGCGGTCTGCTGCGCCTGGTAAGCCGCCGCCGCAAGTTGCTTGATTACCTCAAGAGCAAGAATGACGCGGGCTATCGCGCGCTGATCCAACGCCTGGAAATCCGCAAGTAACAGGTTTGTATCCAGCGGGCCGCTTATGCGGCCCGTGTTGTTTTGCCTTGTCACAACGTCTGGCGCGATTGTGCGTCATGCCATCCACATGAGAGGTCTATCTTGAGTCACTATAAAAAAACATTAGCATACGGCAATCATCAACTCACGCTGGAAACCGGCGAAATCGCGCGTCAGGCCAGCGGTGCGGTGATGGTCAGCCTGGGCGACACGATGGTGCTGGTCACAGTGGTTGGCAGGAAAGATGCCAAGCCTGACCAGGATTTTTTCCCGCTTACTGTGGATTATCAGGAAAAAACCTACGCCGCAGGCAAGATTCCCGGCAGTTTCTTCAAGCGCGAAGGCCGCCCGAGCGAGAAGGAAATTCTGACTTGCCGTTTGATCGATCGTCCGCTGCGCCCTCTATTCCCGGAAAGTTTTTACAACGAAGTGCAGATCGTCGCGACGGTGATGTCTTCGGACAGCGAGATCGATTCCGATATCCCCGCGATGATCGGCGCGTCCGCCGCGCTGGCGCTGTCCGGCATTCCGTTCGATGGTCCGATCGCCGCAGCGCGCGTAGGTTATGCCAACGGCCAGTATCTGCTCAACCCGACCGCGACGGAATTGCTGACTTCACAGATGGACCTGGTGGTCGCCGGCACCGAACGCGCCGTGCTGATGGTGGAATCCGAAGCGCAGCAGTTGCCCGAAGACGTGATGCTCGGCGCGGTGATGTTCGGCCACGAACAGATGCAAGTGGTGATTCAGGCGATCAATGAGATGGCCGATGCGGTCGGCGCCCCTGCCTGGGACTGGGCTGCGCCTGCCAAGGATGAAGCGCTGATTGCCAGCATCGCCGAACTGGCTGATGCTCCGTTGCAACAGGCTTATGCGATCCGCTCCAAGCAGGCGCGCACCGATGCGGTGAACGCGATTCGCGACAAGGTGATGGCGGCTGTCATCACGCCGGAATCCGCTCCCGGCCAGAAGAACCATGTCAATGATCTGTTCAGCGGTCTGGAAGCCAAGATCGTGCGCGGGCAAATCCTGAACGGCGAACCGCGCATCGATGGCCGCGACACCCGTACCGTGCGCCAGATCACGATCCGCAACGGCGTATTGCCGCGCACTCACGGTTCTTCGTTATTCACCCGAGGCGAAACACAGGCCATCGTGGTGGCGACCCTGGGCAGCATGCGCGATTCCCAGAAGATCGACGCGCTGCAAGGCGAATATATCGACCGCTTCATGCTGCATTACAATTTCCCGCCTTATTCGACCGGTGAAACCGGCCGTGTGGGCACGCCAAAACGCCGCGAAATCGGCCATGGCCGTCTGGCCAAGCGCGCGCTGGCTGCGGTGCTGCCCAGCGAAGAAGACTTCGGCTATGCGATCCGCGTGGTATCGGAAATAACCGAATCGAACGGTTCAAGCTCGATGGCTTCGGTATGCGGCGGCTGCCTGTCGCTGCTGGATGCCGGCGTGCCGCTCAAGGCGCATGTGGCGGGTATCGCGATGGGCCTGATCAAGGAAGGCAACCGCTTCGCGGTGCTGACCGATATTCTCGGCGATGAGGATCACCTGGGCGACATGGACTTCAAGGTGGCCGGCAGCGAAACCGGCATCACCGCGCTGCAAATGGACATCAAGATCAACGGCATCACCCGCGACATCATGCAGGCCGCGTTGACCCAGGCCCGCGAAGGCCGCATGCATATACTCGGCCTGATGAAGCAATCCATGCCGCAGGCGCGCACCGAAGTTTCCGAATTTGCGCCGCGCATGATCAAGATGAAGATCAACCCGGAAAAAATCCGTGATGTGATCGGCAAGGGCGGGGCGGTTATCCGTGCGTTGACCGAAGAAACCGGCACGACCATCGACATCGACGACAGCGGCAACATCACCATTGCCTGTGTGAGCGGCGAGGCGGGCGAACTGGCCAGGAAGCGCATCGAGGACATCGTGGCGGACGTGGAAGTCGGCAAGATTTACGAAGGCCCTTTGGTCAAGTTGCTCGATTTCGGCGCGCTGGTGAATGTGTTGCCGGGCAAGGACGGCTTGCTGCATATCTCGCAGATCGCCCACGAGCGCGTTAATGCCGTGTCAGACCACCTCAAGGAAGGCCAGATCGTGCGCGTGAAGGTGCTGGAAGTGGACGACAAGGGACGCATGAAGCTGAGCATGAAGGTATTGCTGCCAGCGCCGGTGGCAGCTCCAGCTTCATCTGCCGCCGCCGAGTAACTCACGCCATCACAAAAAAGCCCCGCCAAAACTGGCGGGGCTTTTTTATTAGGCCGCAGTTCCGTAACCCTGAATGGGCCTGGGTGAGTCCAAGAATGGATACTGGGAGCGCGGACATCCTGTCCGCCTGCGGGCTGGAAGCCCGCGTTCCAATCAAACCGTGGCTTGAACTGGGTTTTCCAGGATCAACCAGGAAAAAACGAATGCCAAATCCGAACAGGCGCAATCTCTGGTTTACGCGGAGGGATTGTAGCGGGTTAAAATTACTCATCTTATTGAGTAAATTGTTACATGAGCTACCAACGCCCCCAATTCGCCATTCTTTCCAGTCGCCTTGATGAGTCGCCGCTTTATTCAAGTTGTCGCCGGCCCGCGCCAGGTCGGCAAAACCACTCTGGTCCAGCAAGTGTGCGAGGCCAGCGGCCTGCCCGTATAGGGGTATTCTGCGCGAAGGCCATCACCTGGAATACCCCTACGCCGCCGCTGTCACCAGCAACTGCACGAACAACTGGATTTTCATGTTGGTTTCATGGCTAATCGACGTAAACTCAATTCCTGCGAGATGCCGGCTCCCGTCATGTCTCAATTTGACGACTTTCGCATAGATGTCGGATGCCTTGAAGTCGATCAGCGGCAGATCAAATTCAAGTTTTACATCGTCGAGCTCTTCGAGCGGATGATCGATCTCTATCAGCATGCCGTAATAGCCGATGTCGCGGATGATTGCGCTGATGGTTTTCGGCATCACGATCTTGTTTTGAATAAGGCTGAAAGAGCAGGGAAGACTGACTTCCATGCGCTTGCTATGGCGGACTTCCTTACGCGGCACTTCGAGATTTAGCGAGGGAATCGCATACAACTCGCGTAATTTGACCGGTTGCGTCTTGCCTTTAACGAACACCTCCATCGCCTCGCTGACAGTGATAAAGTCGCGGCAGTGATCAAAGGTGTTTTCACTGATCAATACCTGGCCGCGCAGACTGAAAGATTCGATACGCGAAGTGAGATTGACTTCATCGCCGATCACCGTATATCCGGAATGGACGGTTGATCCGAACTTGCCAGCCATGACGCTGCCGGTATTGATCCCGACACCCATGAACAGCTCTGGTATGCCATCCTGGCGGCCCTGATTGTTGAGTTCCGCCATTGCGAGTTGCATCTCGATTGCACAAGCCAGCGCCCGTTTCACATCATCCGCGTGCTTGATCGGCGCGCCGAACAGCACCATGATGGCATCGCCCATGAATTTATCGATGACGCCACGATGACGAGAAACTATTTCGCTCATGCGCACCAGGCAGCGATTGAGAACTGCAATCACCGTTCCTGCAGGAAGCGTGGCGGTAATGGCGGTAAAACCCCTCAAATCGGCGAGCAGAATGGTGACCTCGCGCTGCACGAAGGAAGGCTCCGAGCCGGGCGCGATGTTCTCGCCATCAACCTCGCATGCATGCCGGATGATAGATCCCATCTCCGCTTCGGCGGCGTGCTTGAGAGGCGCACCCATTTCGCGCGTGATCAATGCCTGCAGGCGATGTACGGTCTCTTTGCTTGAATCGTTTTTCATGTGTCGAGGTGAATATGAAATATTTGAAATTCAAAATGCAATCACAAGGTTTTGAGTATCTTCGACGCCATTGCCCCTGTCAAACATAAGCTGTTTCCAATATGAAATGAGTCCTGAAGACGAGTCGTATTTCTAACGAAGCATGAGTCTGAGCGGCTGATGAAATGGAACTCACTCATTCTGTCAGACGAATATTGACACCACTATCTCTCATTTCCCTACGCCAATATATAGGCCTTTTGGCATATATGCATTAATTAGAAAAAGGAGTAGATTCGCCCCCCACGAGAGATTTTTGCCAGTGGTAAAGAAAAAAATGGCGGGAGGCTTCAACAGCGCGATAAACCACTACGTGTATTTCGCGCCAGGTTTTTGCCACTCACCGAGACAGGAGTGATATGGCCTCACGTCCCTTGCTGATTTTTGATCTGAATAGCACGCGGTTCGGTGTGGACGCCACGCTGGTGCGCGAATCGGTGTGGCTGCCGGAGCTCACTCCGGCCGAGGAAGCGCCACCTCACATCGCCGGCATCTTCAGCCTGCGCGGTCAGATCGTTCCCGTCTCCGATCTCAGCCTGCGCTTCGGCCATCCGGCCCGGCCTTATCGCCTCAGCGATCAAATCGTGATACTGGAACTGGATAATCTGCTGATGGGGCTGATCGTCAGCGAGGTACTCGAAGTGATCGAGCTTTCCGCCGAAGCCATCCGGCCGCCGCCGGAATTCGATGGAGAAGCCCATGCCCGCCTGATTGAAGGTGAAGTGCGCGTGGGCGACGACATCGTGACGCTGCTGGATGCGCGCCAGTTGATGCACCAGCCGCAAACCCCCAATATCCCCCCTCTCCCGCGTGCGGGAGAGGCTTGGCCTGTCCTGAGCTTGTCGAAGGGGGGAGAGGGTAGTGGCGCGGAGCATCCCGCCCACCACTTTTGTCCCGAAGCCACGCTGGAACAACGCGCCGTATTTCACGAACGCGCCAAGGTGCTCATGGAAGCCGCCGCAGAAGCAGAAGGCGCGCGCCTCGCCTTGGCGGTGGTGGAACTGGGCGACGAATACTTCGGCATCGAGCTTGAGGCGGTGCAGGAATTCTGCGACATCGCTCAGCCCAGCCCGATTCCCTGCTGCCCGCCGCATATCCTCGGCGCCATCAGCCTGCGCGGCAATCTGTTTACGCTGCTCGATCTGCGCGCCGCGCTCAACCTGCCGCGCGCGGCGCAGGGCGGCGGCAAGGCAGTGGTCACCCTGCTCGGCGAACAGGCGGTGGGGTTGGCCGTGGACGAGGTGCACGACGTGGTTTATTTGCGCGAAGAAGAATTGCAGGCCGCGCCGCAGGCGCTGCGCGAGCAGCACGGCGCGGAGGTCAAGGGCACCGCGTCCTATGGCGGCAAGATGATGGCGGTGCTGGACCTGCCCGCATTGCTGGCGCGGGAAGAATGGGTCGTCAATGAAACAGTTTAGTTCATTGCGGAATTCGGATTGCGGATTGCGGAATTTGGAGCAGCGGTTTTCAATCCGCAATCCGCATTCGAATGGGTGCTATCTTGAGCGAAAATGGAATCCGCCAAACACAAACAATCACCTATCCCGTGAGGCCTGACTCATGAGCAACATCAAGCTGTTTGAATCAAAGCAGATTCGCTCCATCTGGAGCGAAAACGATCAGAAATGGTATTTCTCCATTGTCGATGTGGTCGCAGCATTGACGGACAGCCAGAATCCACGGGACTATTGGTATCGCATCAAACAGCGTGAAAAGATCAGCGGCATGGAACTGTCGACAATTTGTCGACAGTTCAAACTCGAAGCACCGGACGGCAAGTTGCGTGAAACGGACTGTTCGCACACGGAAGGCTTGCTTCGCATCATCCAGTCCGTCCCCTCGCCCAAGGCCGAACCCTTCAAGCGCTGGCTGGCCAAGGTGGGTTACGAACGGCTGGAAGAAATCGAAAATCCGGAACTGGCCGCAGCACGGATGCGCGAGCTTTATAAGGCCAAGGGCTACAGCGACGAATGGATTGAAAAGCGCGTGCGCGGCATTGCCATCCGCGACGAATTAACCAACGAATGGAAGAAGCGAGGCGTGAAAGAACAGCGCGAATATTCCATCCTCACTGCTGAAATAAGTCGCGCCACATTCGGCATGACACCAGCCGAGTACAAGACATACAAAAGTCTCGACAAACCAGCAGATAACTTGCGCGACCACATGAACGACTTGGAGCTGATCTTCACCATGCTGGGCGAAGCATCTACCACAGAAATCGCGCGTAATGAAAGACGCGCAAGGCTATATCGAGAACCGCAATGCAGCCTTGGATGGCGGAGCAGTAGCCGGTCGTGCACGGCGCGACTTGGAGAAAAAATCCGGGAAGCGCATTGCCAGCAAAGAAAATTACAAGCAACTCCCCGAAGCAGTGGCTCGCAAAAAAGTGAAGAAGGAAGCATGAATAATGGTGGGTATGGCGGTGGACGAGGTGCACGACGTGGTTTATTTGCGCGAAGAAGAATTGCAGGCCGCGCCAGCGGTATTGCGCGAACAGCACGGCGCAGAGATCAAGGGCGCCGCGTCCTATGGCGGCAAGATGATGGCGGTATTGGATCTGCCCGCGCTGCTGGCGCGGGAAGAATGGATCGTTAATGAGAGCGTATGAATGTATCGCCCCCTCCCTAACCCTCCCCCGCAAGCGGAGGAGGGGATAGTTTAGCGCTACGTGCAAGGGAGGGAGTGTTTGGCTCCTTCCCCCGTTCACGGGGGAAGGTTGGGATGGGGCATAGCTTGGCGCAGCACGAAAATCTGAAAGGGGTTCAAAATGTTCAAAAACATGAAAATCGGCGCAAAGTTGTTTTTGCTGTTGGGATTTTTATCGCTCCTGCTGATCGCGATAGGCATGTTGGGCCTGCGCGGCATCAAGACGGCCGACGACAGCCTGGAGACTGTATACAACGACCGGCTCATACCGGCCACGCTGCTGGCGAAGATAGACAGCCTGCGGCGGGAAAACATCCGGGAACTGCTGCTGGCCAGCTTCCATGACCCCAAACTTGCGGCAAGCAAGCTGCATGAGGCGGACCACCCCGTGACCCTGCATACCGATGCAGTGGTGGCAAACAGACCGAAGATCGACAAGCTCTGGGATCAGTACCTGGCGGCCGATCTGACCCCGGAGGAGAAGAAGCTGGCCGAAAGCTTTAACGTGGCTAGGGAAAGGCTCAGGGACGAGGGCCAGGAGCCGATGATGGCATCCCTTAAAGACCGGAAGTTTGACGAGGCCGGCCTGCATAGCGTGAACAAACTCATCCCGATTTTCAAAGATGCGGAGCAAGACTTCGAGGCGCTGATGCAGCTCCAGATCGACGTGGCCAAAGACGAGAAGGACAAGGCCGATGCCAGCTATGCCCGCACCCGCAACCTCGCCTTCGCCAGCATCATCGGCGGCATCCTGCTGGCCCTGGGAATAGGCTTCTGGATCATCCGCAACATTACCGGCAGGCTCACAGAGTCCGTGTCCGCGATCTCCGCCTCCGCCACGCAGATCGCCGCGACCATTACCCAGCACGAACGCACCGCATCCCAGCAGGTCACCGCCGCCAGCGAGACTTCCGCCACCATCGAGGAACTGTCCGCCTCCTCGCGCCAGTCGGCGGAGCAGGCGGCGAACGCGGCGGCTGTCGCGGAAAAGGCTACCACGGCGACAGCACAGGGTGGCGACGCCACTCATCAGGCGGTCGCGGCGATGAGCAACCTCAAGGACAAGATCGCCGCGATGGCCGACCAGATCCTGCGCCTCGGTGAGCAGACCGGGCAGATCGGCAGCATCGCCACGTTGGTCAAGGACTTGTCCGGGCAGATCAACATGCTGGCCTTGAATGCTGCGGTGGAAGCCGCACGCGCCGGCGAGCACGGCAAGGGCTTTGCGGTGGTGGCCAGCGAAGTGCGCAAGCTCGCCGACCAGAGCAAGAAATCCGCCGAGCAGGCCACTGCACTGGTCGCCGACATCCAGAAATCAACCAACTCCTCGATCATGATGACCGAGGAAGGCACGCGCACCGTGGGCGAGGTGACACAACTGGCGCAGAAGGTCGCCGAGCTGTTCGGCAACATCTCCGGCATGGCGAGCAAAGTCAACGAGAACGCGCAGCAGGTGATGCTCAATGCCAAGCAGCAATCCGCTGCGTTCACCCAGATCGTCGAGGCGACCAACAGCATCGCCGCCGGCGCCAAGGAAACCGCCGCCGGCATCAGCCAGACCAAGATCGGGGTGCAGAAACTGAACGAGGCGGCGGAGAATTTGAAGGCGATAGCGTGATGGGATTTGCCTCGCCCCCATCCCAGCCTTCCCCCGCAAGCGGAGGAAGGAGACAAACACACCATCCCAGCCTTCCCCCGCGCTACGCGCAAGGGAAGGAGCAAACCACTGTGCGCAGCACAGTGACTCCTTCCTCCGTTTGCGGGAGCTTCAGTTCCTTCCTCCCGCTTGCGGGGGAAGGTTAGGATGGGGGCAGAGGCCATAAACATGCGTAACCCCATCACCCAAAACCGCGCACGCTCGCTGCGAAATCATACGACGGATACTGAACAGTATCTTTGGCGCTATCTGCGCGGTCACCAGCTTGGTGGCCACCGTTTTCGGCGTCAGGTACCCATCGGCAACTACATTGCCGATTTCGCCTGCCTGGAGGCGAAGCTGATTATCGAACTGGATGGTGGGCAGCATCAGGAACAGGTGGAATACGATGCGCGCCGGGATCGGCAAATGGAGGCGCAGGGATTACGGGTGTTGCGATTCTGGGATAACCAGGTGTTTCGGGAGACGCAGGCAGTGCTGGAGGTTATTTTGAGGGTTTTGGAAGAGCGGACTTCTCTACATCCTGCTTGCCCCCTCCTCCGCTTGCGGGGGAGGGCTGGGGTGGGGGCAAGAGCGGGGGCACGCCATGATCGAAGATAAAGAACTGGCACAACTATTCAAGGCGGAAAGCGCCGAGCATCTCGCGCGCCTCGACGATGGCCTGCTGCGTCTGGAGAAAACCCCCGCCGACCAGCCGCTGCTGGAAGAGGTGTTCCGCGAATCGCACAGCCTGAAGGGCGCGGCGCGCATGTTGGGGCTGATCAAAATAGAAACCGCCGCGCATGATCTGGAAACTATCCTGAACACGGCGCGCAAGGGCGAGGCGCCGCTCACGCCGGAGGCGATCGAACGCATGACGGTCGTGCTGGGTGATTTGCGCAGGCTGGTGCAGGAGGCGCTTACCCCGAATGCGGAACAACCGAATGCGGATTTCGGATTGCGGAATGCGGAATCAACCCCCGCTCCGCAATCCGCAATCCCCATTCCGCAATCGACTGCTCCGCAATCCGAAATCCCCATTCCGCAATCGAGTGCTCCGCAATCGACTATTCCGCAATCCGCAATCCCCAATCTGCAATCGACCGAGCCGTTCCGAATTGAAACGGTGCGCGTGGAGACACGCAAGCTGGACGACCTGCTCACCATGGTGGGCGAGCTCAGCGTGATCGAGGGGCGAGCGCAGCACCGGCTGTCGCTGATGGATGCGCTGCTGGAACAATGGGCGGCGCTGGAACACAGCCGCAGGAAACTCCAGGCCATGCTGCGCGGCACGGAAATAGGAGTCAAGACGAGCGAGGCACTGCACGCAGAGGACGAAATGCTGGCGCAGCTCGGCGACTGCCTCAAGCAAGCGCGCGATGCCTTCTACGACGACAGCACGCGCCTGGAAACCACGGTCAACACGCTGGAAGAGCGGGTGCATGCCGCCCGCCTGCTGCCGCTGTCCACCGTGTTCGCGCTGTTTCCGCGCATGGTGCACGATCTTGCCAAAGCTCAGGGCAAGGAGGTGGAGCTGGCGATCGAGGGCGGCGAGATCGGCGTGGACAAGCGCATCCTCGAAGAAATGAAAGACCCGCTGATGCACCTGCTGCGCAACGCCATCGACCACGGCATCGAAACGCCTGACGGGCGCGAACGGCAGGGCAAGCCGCGCGGCGGTGTGGTGCGGCTGCGCGCGCTGCGGGAAAACAGCACCGTGCTGCTGGAAGTGCGCGACGATGGCCGCGGCCTGGATCAGGAAGCAATTAAACGCGTCGCGCTGAAGCGCGGGCTGCACGACGAGGCCGCACTCGCCGCGATGACTCCGGCGCAAGTGCAGCAACTGATTTTCCTGCCCGGTTTCTCCACCAGCACCTTCGTCACCGAGCTGTCCGGGCGCGGCGTCGGGCTGGACGTGGTGCGCGTCAACGTGGAACGCCTCAAGGGCGACATCCGCATGGAGTCCGTGCCGCAGCAGGGCACGGTGGTGCAGGTGCGCCTGCCGCTGAGCCTGGCCACCACGCGCCTGCTGCTGGCCGGCGTGGGCGGACGCCTGTTCGGCTTGCCGATTGAATTCGTGCATACCTCGCGGCGCTTGCGCGAGGAAGATATTTTCACCCTCGAAGGGCGTCCTGCCATCAGCCTCGACGGGCAGCCGGTGATCGCACCGCGTCTGGCGGACTTGCTGGGGTTGGCGGAGGCTGGCCCTCTCCCTAACCCTCTCCCGCGAGCGGGAGAGGGGACAACTGCTCCCTCTCCCTCTGGGAGAGGGTTGGGGAGAGGGACGGTGTGCATCGTGCTCCAGGTCGGCGACGAACGGCTGGGGTTGCGTGTGGACGAGTTGCTGGACGAGGAAGAAGTGGTCGCCAAGCCGCTGGGCGCGCCGCTCACGCGGGTGCGCAACGTTTCCGGCCTGACCATCCTGGGCAGCGGGGAGATTTGCGCGGTGCTGAATCCCGCCGACCTGGTGCGCACAGCCAAAAAAACGAGTGCGGCTGCGGAAGGGTCGCTGCGCAGCAGCGGGGAACCCACCGGCGTACCCCTTGCGGGTGAATCCGGATTGCGGAGTGCCGACTCCATTCCGCAATCCGCAATCCGAAATCCGCAATCGAGAGCTCCGCATTCGATCCTGCTGGTGGAGGATTCGGCGCTGGTGCGCGCGATGGAAAAACGCATCCTCGAAGATGCCGGATACGAAGTGGTTGCCGCAGTGGACGGGGTGGATGGCCTCAGCGCGCTCGGCCGCCGCTCCTTTGCCGCCGTGGTGTCGGACATCGTCATGCCCAACATGGACGGGCTGACACTCACCGCTCGCATCCGCCAGGAGCCGCGCTACAAAGACCTGCCGGTGATACTGGTGACCACGCTTTCTTCCGACGAGGACAAGCGGCGCGGGCTGGAGGCGGGGGCCAACGCCTATATTCCCAAACCGTCATTCGACCAGCGCGTGCTGCTGGAAACGCTCAAGAGACTTATTTGATTGCGGAATGCGGAGTGCGGAATGCGGAATAAAAATGAATTGAATGCGGAAAGTGAAATTCGGAGTGCCGATTCCATTCCGCAATCGACCACTCCGCAATCGATCTCTCTGGCTCTGAGTGACGGCGGCGAGACCGCGCGTCTGCGCCTGTTTTTCCTCGCGCCGCTCACGCTGGTGATCATGGTGGCGGTCGGCCTGTTTGTTTTCAAGTTTTACCGCGACCAGCAGGAAGATGTCAAAAGCGGAGTGGTACCTCTGTCACATTTCAGAGAAGCACGGGATTTTTTACTTGTGGCGTCCTGTCTTGCGCGACCCGCAGGACGACCACATATTAGAGTTGGCGGTTAAAGCGAATGCCATGATTGTTACCTGGAACCTGAAGGACTTCGCGCCCGCCTCATCACGATTTGGCCTGGAGGTCGAAACTCCGCGTGGATTGCTGAAAATATTGGAGGATTTATGAGCGTACTCAGTGTTCGTTTGCCGGAATCTTTACACAAGATGGCCAAGGATGTTGCCGAAGAAGATAACGTCTCTCTTAACCAATTCATTGCCACCGCAGTCGCCGAGAAAGTCGCTGCTCTGACAACAGAAAATTACCTCAAATCGCGGGCGATGCGCGGATCGCGGCAAGCGTTCGATCAGGCGCTTGCTAAAGTGCCCGCGGTTCAGCCCGAA
>JACPEI010000100.1 GCA_016183575.1 Nitrosomonadales bacterium
CATGGCGTTCTGGGGCGCGCCCCTGCCGGATGCGAACCATGCGCGCAATGCGATACTGGCGGGCATCGAGATGCAGGCGACCCTGAAAGCCTTGCAGCCGCATTTCAGGGAGCACGGCTGGCCGGAGATACATGTTGGCGTGGGCATCAACAGCGGGCGCGTCAGTGTCGGCAACATGGGCTCGGAAGTGCGCGTGGCCTACACGGTGATGGGCGACGCGGTGAACCTGGCGTCGCGCCTGGAAGGCATCACCAAGCAATACGGCGTCGGCATCGTCGTCGGTGAAAACACCAAAAACGCCGTGACGGACTTTGTTTATCGCGAGCTTGACCATGTGTGCGTAAAAGGCAAGGATAGGCCCATTGCGATCTACGAGCCGATCGGGCTGCTCGGCGAGGTGGACAAGGCGCTGCAGGATGAAATCGAGCTGTTCCATGAAGTGCGCCGCCTGTATCTCAGGCAGGATTGGGAACAGGCCGAATTGCAACTGATAAACTTGCAGCGCATGTCGCCGGAAACCGCGCTGTATGGAATCTACGCCGAACGCATCGCCTACTTCCGCAAGAATCCGCCGCCCGCGAACTGGGACGGCGTGTTCGTGTTCCAGACGAAGTAGGGAGTAGTAACTTGTAGGGGCACGGCGCGCCGTGCCTCTACTCAGAACAAAGGTGATAAGACAATGAAGCTCAGGACTCTGGGGTGCAGCGGTGGGATCGGTGGCAATCTGCGCACCACTGCATTCCTGCTCGATCATGACGTGCTGATCGATGCGGGAACGGGCGTCAATGAGCTCAGCCTCACCGAGGTCAGCATGATCGATCATGTGTTTGTCACCCATTCGCATCTCGACCATGTCGCCTGCATCCCGTTCATGGTGGATAGCGCGTGGGCCATGCGCGACCGGCCATTGACCATTTACGCCATTGAGGAGACGCTGGATGCTCTAAGACAACATGTTTTCAACTGGGAAATATGGCCGGATTTCAGCAAAATCCCCAATGCCCGGCAACCCGCCCTGCGTTACCAGACGATAGAGCTGGGCGAGACTGTCATATTGGAGGGGCGCAGGATAACCGCCATTCCGGCCAATCATGCCGTGCCTGCGGTCGGTTTTCACCTCGATAGCGGCAAGGCGAGCCTGGTATATAGCGGGGATACCATCAGCAACGATGCGCTATGGGAGGTGGTCAACAAAATTGAAAATTTGCGCTATCTCATCATTGAAACCGCGTTTTCGGATAACGAAATAGAATTGGCGATTCTTTCCAGGCATCTTTGCCCCAGCCTGTTGGCCGAGGAATTGAAAAAATTCCGGCGCGAGGCGGAAATATTCGTCACACATTTGAAACCAGGCGAGGTGGAGCTGACCATGCGGCAGATTGAAAGCGCCATTCATGACCGGCATCCCAGGATGTTGTTGAACAATCAGGTATTCGAATTCTGATGGACATGCCGTCGAATGAAATACGCAACGCAATGGGTGCGCCGGAACGCACCCTGCGAAATTATTTTTGTAGCGCGAATTAAAATAGTGAGACAGGAGCAGGAATGAGTACAGTCATGGCGGATAATTTCGCGGCAGGCAATGTTGGTGAAATCAGCCTCAAGCTCGAGTTCACCAAGAACCTCAATCACGTCATCAACAAGATACACGCCACCAGCAATATCGACGAAATCATGCTGGATGTCAGCAAGGACATCTGCACGCTGTTCAATGCCGACCGGCTGACCATCTATGTGGTGGGCGAAGACAATGCGTCGCTGATTTCCAAGGTCAAGACCGGCCTGAATTCCTTCAAGGATCTCAAGCTGCCGATCGCCGAACAGAGCGTCGCCGGTTATGCTGCAATGCACAAGAAGCTGCTCAACATCAAGGATGTCTACGACGCGCAGGAACTGGCCGCCTATAGCCCGCAGTTGCGGTTTCTGCAGGAGGTGGATAAACGCACCGGTTACCGTACCAAGCAGATGCTGGTTGCGCCGATCCTGGATGCCAGCGGCGATCTGGTCGGCGTCATCCAGGTCATCAATAACAAGGCCGGCGCCCCTTTTGCGGCGATGGTCGAGGAAGGCGTGCAGGAACTGGCGCAGACCATGGCCGTGGCATTGCGCCAGCGCCAGCAGAGCACGTCGGTCAAAACCAAGTATGACCATCTGGTGACCGATGCGGTGCTCTCCATGGCGGAATTCGAATTGGCAACCCGCACCGCGCGCCGCAAAGGCATTGACGTCGAGGAGGTGCTGATCGATGAATTTCAGGTCAGCGCCGCCGCGCTGGGCAATGCATTGTCCGGCTTCTTCGGGGTTCCTTACGAACCATACAGGGCGGATCGCATCAAGTCGCCCGAATTGCTGAAAAACCTGAAGCGGGAATATGTGGAAAGCAGCCGTTGGATTCCGATCGAGGAGACCCAGGAGGGGCTGGTCATTCTGACTACCGATCCCGAGCGGATTCAGACCTCGCGGGTGGTCAACAACATTTTCCCCAAGAGCCGGCTGGTCTATAAGGTTTGCTCGCAGCGCGAATTCAAGCAGACCCTGGATTTGTTCTATGGCGGGAGCTCCGGCGCAATCAGCGGCTTCGCTGCGGACGAATCCTCGATGGATGATTTGCTGACCAGCCTCGGTGGAGGCGAAGAAGAAAGCGTCAGCCCGGAAGATGTCAGTGCCGCCTCCGACAACGAGCTGGTCAAACTGGTCAACAAGATCATCGTCGATGCGTACCGGATGGGGGCATCGGACATTCATGTCGAGCCGGGGCCGGGCAAGGCCAAGACGCAGATCCGCGTGCGCAAGGACGGCTCCCTGCAGAACTACATCGAAGTGCCGTCCACCTACCGCAACGCGCTGGTGACGCGCCTCAAGATCATGTGCGACCTGGATATCTCCGAAAAGCGCAAGCCGCAGGACGGCAAGATCAAGTTCAAGAAATACGGGCCGCTGGACATCGAGCTGCGCGTCGCGACCATCCCGTCACAGGGCGGGGTCGAAGATGTGGTGATGCGGATTCTCGCTTCCGGAGAACCGTTGCCGCTGGAGAAAATGGGTTTCTCGGCACGCAACAACGAACTGATCCGGGCAACCGTCAGCAAGCCTTATGGGCTGTTCTTCGTCTGCGGCCCGACGGGTTCCGGCAAAACCACCACGCTGCATTCCATCCTCAGATTCATCAACAAGCCGGACACCAAGATCTGGACGGCGGAAGACCCGGTGGAAATCACCCAGAAGGGACTGCGCCAGGTGCAGATCAACAAGAAGGCCGGGCTGGACTTTGCGACCATCATGCGCGCCTTCCTGCGCGCCGATCCGGACGTGATCATGGTCGGCGAAATGCGCGACAAGGAGACGGTGTCCATCGGCATCGAAGCCTCGCTCACCGGCCACCTGGTGTTCGCGACGCTGCACACCAACAGCGCGCCGGAATCCATCAACCGCCTGCTGGACATGGGCATGGACCCGTTCAACTTTTCCGATGCGCTGCTGGGAATTCTGGCGCAGCGTTTGGTGAAGCGCCTGTGCGGCGACTGCAAGAAACCGCATATCGCCACCGCCGATGAAATCAAGCTGATGCTCACCGAATACAGCACCGAGCTGCTCAATACCGCAGCCTGGAAGAAAGACCCGGTTGCCGAGACCAAGAAGCTGTATGAAGAATGGGTCAGGCTGTTTGCCGATGACAAGGGGCAGTTCACATTGTACGACCCGGCTGGCTGCGACAAATGCAACGGCATCGGCTATCGCGGGCGCATCGGCCTGCATGAACTGCTGATCGGCACCGACCCGATCAAGCAGGCCATCCAGGAACATGCGCGTGTCGCCGAGCTGCTGGCCATCGCCCTCGATGAAGGCATGCACACCCTGAAGCAGGACGGCATGGAAAAGGTGTTGCAGGGCATTACCGACATGCACCAGATACGCGCAGTCTGTATCAAGTAATTGTGAGTAGTGGGAAGTGGTAAGTTGGGAGTGGAAAAACCTGCCGCCCTTGCCGTTACTCCCCACTCCCCACTCCCCACTAACCACTAACCACTTACCTATGCATTCCACGGACAATCTGCTGCACCGCCTCAAGGAACTCAACGAGATCGGCATCGCGCTGTCGCAGCAGCGCGACATCAACAGCCTGCTGGAAACCATCCTGGTGGCGGCCAAGCGCATCACCAACGCCGATGCCGGCACGCTCTATCTGCATGAGCCGGAGCGGCGGGTGCTGCGTTTCGAGATCGTGCGCACCGATTCGCTGAACATCGCGATGGGCGGCACCAGCGGCGTGCCGATCACCTTCTACCCGATTCAGCTTTACGACAGGGAGGGCAAGCCCATCCACTCGATGGTGGTGAGCCATTCGGCGCTGAGCGGCGAGACCGTCAATATCCCCGATGCCTATACTGCGGAAGGCTACGATTTTTCCGGCACCAAGAGATTCGACGCCAAGACCGGCTACCGCTCGCAGTCCTTCCTTGCCGTGCCGATGCGCAACCATGAAAACGAGATCATCGGGGTGCTGCAGCTGATCAATGCGCAGGACCGTGACAGCGGCGCGGTCGTCCCGTTCTCCGGCGACGATCAGCAGTTGCTGGAGTCGCTCGCCTCGCAGGCCGCCATCGCGCTGACCAATCGCCGCCTGATCGCGCAATTGGAGGAACTGTTCGAATCTTTCATCCAGCTCATCAACACCGCGATCGACGATAAATCCCCCTATACCGGCGGGCACTGCGCGCGCGTGCCAGTGCTGACCATGATGCTGGCCGAGGCGGTCAACCGCACCGCCAGCGGGCCGCTAAAGGATTTTGTGATGAGCGAAAAAGACCGGCATGAATTGAAGATCGCCGGCCTGCTGCACGACTGCGGCAAAATCACCACGCCGGTGCATGTGGTGGACAAGTCAACCAAGCTGCATACCCTGTTTGACCGCATCCATCTGATCGACACGCGTTTCGAGGTGCTCAAGCGCGACGTGGAAATCGCCATGCTGCGCGCCCTATTCGAGGCTCGAGGATCGAGGATCGAGGATCGAGGCGCTGAAACGGTCCGGGCCGCAGAAGACGCGGCGCGCATCCGGCAACTCGACGACGATCGGGAATTCCTGCGCCACTGCAATATCGGCGGCGAAGCCATGTCGGACGAAGCGCAGCAGCGCGCGCGCCAAATCGCCGCCTATCAACGGAGTGATGCCGACGGAAAAACGGGCAACTTCATCAGCGACGATGAAGTCGAGAACCTCAGCATCCGCGCCGGCACCTTGACGGCGGCGGAGCGCGAAATCATCAATCACCATATCGTCGTCACGATCAAGATGCTGGAATCGCTGCCGTGGCCGAGATACCTCAGGAACGTCGCCGAATATGCCGGCGGGCACCACGAATGCATGAACGGCAAGGGCTACCCGCGCGGGCTGACGCGCGAACAGATGTCGGTGCAGGCGCGGATGATGGGCATCGCCGATATTTTTGAGGCGCTCACCGCCAAAGACCGCCCCTATAAACCGGGCAAGACCCTGACCGAATCGCTGACCATACTCGGCAAGCTCAAACTGGACGGGCATATCGATCCCGACCTGTTCGATGTGTTCATCCGCGAAAAAGTCTATCTGGATTACGCCAGGCAATTTCTCGCGCCCGAGCAGATCGACGAGGTGGATTTGAGCAGGATCCCGGGTGTAAGCCAGGAGCCATGACGTTCGTTTTGTAGGGTGCAATAAGCGTAGCGCATTGCACCGGATGAAAGCACATACGGCGCAATGCCCGTTGGTTATTGCGCCTTACGCGGGTTGGTTCCGGCTCGTCCGGCTTAGTACTCCGTTTCATAAGTTCACACACGTATTTCTCAAGTTACAGTTGTAGCCCGGATGCAGCGCAGCGGAATCCGGGAAGAACGGAGCGCCGCACTCCCGGATAGCTTTGCATAGCCATCTGACTAGGCCGTCAAAAAACAACGGCCAAGTCATTGGTTAACACTGCGTTTCATCCAGGCTACGGTCTGAATTGTCAATATAAATACGTATGTATATTTACGAAAATAAC
>JACPEI010000101.1 GCA_016183575.1 Nitrosomonadales bacterium
AACCAGCCGATGAGCATCGGTACCGAGGCGCTGTTGATGTTCGCGGCGCGCTTGGAGCATATCGAACAGATCATCAAACCGGCATTGCATGCAGGCAAGTGGGTGATTTCGGACCGTTTCAGCGATGCCAGTTTCGCCTACCAGGGCGGCGGCAGGGGGCTGGACTGGGATAAATTGAGCCAGCTCGAGCAATGGGTACACCCAGACCTGCAGCCCGACCTGACGTTATTTTTTGATGTGCCGGTCGAGGTGGCGAGGCAGCGCCTCGCGAACAATGCTTCGCTGGATCGCTTCGAGCAGGAGCAGGCCGATTTCTTCGAACGGGTACGCGCCGGATACCACCAGCGCGTGCTGCAAAATCCGCAGCGTTATCGGGTCATCGATGCGGCACAGCCTATGGATTTAGTTAAACAAGAACTTGAAGAAATAATCTTATCGCTTTGATATGAATAATATATATCCATGGCAAGAAAGCGATTGGGTGCGTTTGCAGGAGCTGCGCAAGCGCCCGCTGCATGGCCTGTTGTTCAAGGGAACCAAGGGGATCGGCAAGTTCGATCTGGCGATGAAGTTCGCCCAGAGCCTGCTGTGCCAGCATCTGGATGAAGCCGGTTTTGCCTGCGGGCAATGTCCTTCGTGCCACTGGTTTTCCCAGGGTTCGCATCCGGACTTTTGTTTGCTGCAACCGGAGGCATTGAGCCTGGATGCCGAGGATGCCAAGTCAGCATCCGGCAAGAAACCCAGCAAGCAGATTTCCGTCGACCAGGTGCGCGGGCTGGCCGACTTTTCCGGCATGTCCGCCCATCAGGGCGGCAGGCGCGTGGTCGTGATTCATCCCGCCGAGGCGATGAACACCAATGCCGCGAACGCGCTGCTGAAAAACCTCGAGGAGCCGCCGCCGGGCTTGCTGTTCATCCTGGTGTCGCATAAACCGCAGCAATTGCTGCCGACCATCCTGAGCCGCTGCCTGTCGTTCGTGCTGCCAGCCCCCGATGCCGCAAGCGCCACGCGCTGGCTGGCGCAGCAGGGCGTGAAGAATCCCGCCGAAGCCCTCGCAGCCTCCGGCTTTGCGCCGCTGCAAGCCGTCCAACTGGACGAGCAACTGGGCGGCGAGGAACGCGATAAATTGCTGCGCGCCGTGCGCCAGCCTGCCGCGCTGGACGTGTTCGCGCTGGCGGAGGCGTTGCAGAAAACCGAGCAGGTCGTGGTCGTGCAATGGCTGCAACAATGGAGCTATGACTTGAGTGCGATGAAACTGGCGGGCAAGCTGCGCTACCACCCCGGCGAAGAGGCCGCCATCAGAAAACTGGTCGAGTCCATCACGCCGTTAAACCTGGCACGGCTGCAAGGCTACCTGCAAGGCGCGAAACGCGAAGCGCGGCATACGCTCAACCCCAAGCTGTTCCTGGAGTCGCTGCTGTTTTCCTATCGCCAGCTTATGCTCGAATAACGGGAATAGCGAGGAGCCGCCCATTATGATGAAACTTGCCATACCCGTTCCCTCTCCTCAATCCTCTGATGGAACAACTAGCCATTCGGCTATCCCATCAAAAAACGATGGGCAAGCCGCTGGTTATCCCGCAAGCGGGCGAGGAGATAAACGAATCGCTACGCGAATCTCACGTTAACCATGCCGTTCGTCGATTCCCACTGCCATCTCAATTTCCCCGAACTGGCCGAAAATATCACCGATGTGCTGGCACAAATGCGGCATAACGATGTGGCCGGTGCACTGTGCGTCTCGGTCAACCTGGCGGATCTTCCACAGGTGCTGGCGCTGGCCGAACAGCATCCGAACATCTACGCCTCGGTGGGGGTGCACCCCGATTACGAAGGCGCCCCGGATTATGAAGGCATGAGGGAGCCCGATACCGCCCGCCTGGTCGAGCTGGCGCGGCATCCTAAAGTCATCGCCATCGGCGAAACCGGCTTGGATTATTTTCGGCTGAAGGGCGATCTGGAATGGCAGCGTACGCGCTTCCGCAACCACATCCGCGCCGCGCGCGAATGCGGCAAGCCGCTCATCATCCATACCCGCGAGGCGGCGGCGGATACGTTGCGCATCATGGCGGAGGAGAACGCCGCCGGAGCGGGCGGGGTAATGCATTGCTTCACCGAAACCTGGGAAGTGGCCGAAGCCGCACTGGCGATGGGTTTTTACATATCCTTTTCCGGTATCGTCACCTTCAAGAGCGCCAAACAGATCAAGGAAGTGGCGCAGCGTGTGCCGCTGGAGCGTATGTTGATCGAGACCGATGCGCCCTATCTGGCGCCGGTTCCGTATCGCGGCAAGCTCAACCAGCCGGCGTATGTGAGACATGTCGCCGAGGAGATCGCCCTGCTGCGCGGAATCGATGTCAGCGAAGTAGGGCAGCGCACCACGGAGAATTTCATGCGTTTATTCGGATTGCGAGCGATTCAACAGTAAAAATTTTCCGGCAAGATTATTGACAGGAATTTGAATATCCCTATAATGCGCAACTCGTTTCGCGGGAGTAGCTCAGTTGGTAGAGCGCAACCTTGCCAAGGTTGAGGTCGAGAGTTCGAGACTCTTCTCCCGCTCCAAATCTGAGGGAAAGCATTCTGGCTTTCCCTCAATCATTTCAAGCTGTAGATAAGCTCTACGGCGAGATAGCAAAATGGTTATGCAGCGGATTGCAAATCCGCCTATCCCAGTTCGATTCTGGGTCTCGCCTCCACTCAAATTAGCAGATTACGCCAGAAATAGAAGGCGGAATGGCATGCCCAACGGCCTACTTGACGGCGAAGTTTACGGAGGGTATGTTGGACTCCAGTGCTGCGAGCACAAGCAACTCGAGAAACAGAAGCATTCTCAGTGGAGGCCATGGCATGAAACTAACCGATGCGGCAATCCATGATGAATCCGCCATTCAAGGGTGGTTTATCTGCCTTTTTTGTTGCAACAAAAGGCATGGGACTGCAAAAAAACAGTTGCCGCTGTGGTTCTGGGTTATTTTCTTTCTTTTTGTTTCCGAACCGGCATGCGCAAGTTCAATCTGGGATTTTCAGGAACCTGTCACCCCCGTTGCCCGTGATTCAATAACGGCGAGCGTAGATTTTCTGCGCATCATCATGGGCATCTATGTCGTCGTTTTCGCCGTCTTCGCCTATTCCATTTTCAAGCATCGCAAAAGCTCAGGCGCTCAACCGGGAACCTTCACCGGACCCCGCACCAAGTGGCAATGGGTGTTGGCAATTTCCCCTTTTCTGCTGCTGATCTACATCGATTACATTTGGATGGGCATTCCCGCTTTCCATGCCATCGTCAGAATGGAAGACACCAGGACAGCTTCAGAAATGGTGGTCAAGGTGACTGCCAGCCAGTGGAAATGGCAGTACGAATATCCGGAAGAAAACATCAAGTTCGTCAGCACCATTGCAACTACACAAGACCAGATACATGGCAGGGAGGCCAAGGGCGAGCATTATCTGCAGGAAGTGGACAATCCGCTCATCCTGCCCACCAACAAGAAGGTGCGCATCCTGCTGACCTCCACCGATGTGATCCACTCCTGGTGGGTGCCTTCCTTCGGCGTCAAGCGCGACGCCGTTCCCGGCTATCTGCGCGAGATGTGGGTGAACATCGAAAAGCCCGGAACCTACCGCGGCCAGTGTGCCCAGTTATGCGGCGACGGACATGCCTTCATGCCGATCGTGGTGGAGGCCGTTGCGGAGCCCCAATTCAGGGAATGGGTCGCGAAGAAAAAAGCGGAAGGCTCGGCGGCGAGCGCTGCTGCCGGCAAGGTCTGGAGCAGGGATGAGCTGATGGAAAAAGGGGATGAAATCTATAACCGGATTTGCGTCACCTGCCACCAGGCAGACGGCAAGGGCGTTCCCGGGGCTTTCCCCGCGTTGGCGGGAAGCAAGCTCGTCAACGGGCCGTTCCTCGACAAGGATGGCCGCATGATCAAAGATGGCCACCTGGACCGGGTCATGAACGGCAAACCGGGCACCGCGATGCAGGCTTTTAAGGAAACCCTGTCCGATGCCGAGATTGCCGCAGTCGTGACCTATGAGCGCAATTCGTTCGGCAACCGCATGGGCGACATGGTGCAGCCTTCGCAGGTCAAGGCGTTGCGTTAGGGAGAGCATATGACTGAAGCTATCGCGGCAATTGCGCATGACCAGCACGAACATCCGCCCGCCGGCATCATGCGCTGGCTGACCACCACCAACCACAAGGATCTCGGTATCCTGTACATGAGCTTTGGCGGCATCATGTTCTTTATCGGTGGCGCCTTCATCATGGCGGTGCGTGCCGAACTGCTGTTCCCGGGCCTGCAACTGCTTTCACCGGGCATGTATAACCAGCTGTTCACCCTGCACGCATTGATCATGGTGTTCGGCGCGATCATGCCGTTCGCCACCGGCCTCAACAATTACCTCATTCCGCTGATGATAGGCGCGCCCGATATGGCGCTGCCGCGGGTCAACAACTGGGGATTCTGGATCCTGCCGTTTGCCGCGCTTCTGTTGCTGATTCCGTTTTTCCTGCAATTCTCCGGTATCGGCAGCGGCGCCTCCGGGCTCGGCTGGGTGATGCACAACACCTCGCTGGATTTGCAAAGCGGGATCGGGATCGATTTTGCGATCTTCGCGATCCACCTGCTGGGGCTCTCGTCCATCAGCGGCGCGATCAACGTGGTGGTGACGGTTCACAA
>JACPEI010000019.1 GCA_016183575.1 Nitrosomonadales bacterium
AATCACCGTGAAGCCGGAGAAGATGATCATGGCGGAGAACAGCAGGGCGCGCCGGTGGTTGGCGTCGCGCAATACGTCAAACATCGGCACGAAGGGATGGGCGCGCTGTTGCGTGCCGAGGTGGTGGCGCATCTCCGGCAGCGCACGCAGGCCGGCGAGGATGAACAGCGCGACCAGCACGGCGATGAAGATAAACGGTGCGCGCCACTGGAAATGGTTGGCCAGCCACAGCGACAGCGGCACGCCCGCGACGGTGGAGACCGAGAATGCCGCCGACACCATGCTGCCCGCGCGGGCGCGGCGCTCAAACGGGATCACGTCGCCTATCATGGTCTGCACCAGCGCGCCCATCACGCCGCCGAACGCGCCCGCCAGGCCGCGCGCGATCAGCAGCGTGGCATAGCCGGGAGCCAGTCCGCACGCCAGCGTTGCCAGGCCGAACAGCGCGAACATGCCCAGCAACAGGCGTTTGCGCTCGAAGCGATCGACGAACGTCGCGGCGAACAGGCCGGACAATGCGGCGCTGAAGCTGTAGGACGCGACCAGCAGGCCGAACTCGTGTGTGCCGATGCCGAACGTGTTCATCAGCATCGGGCCGAGCGGCATCATGATCATGAAGTCCAGCACATGGCTGAACTGGATGCCTGCGAGGGTCAGCAGCAGGTATTTTTCGCGTTGCGGGGTGAGGGGCGGGTGCATTGGGCGGATTCTAGCAGAGCGTGAGAGCCATCATTCTCGCGCAGGCAGGAGTGCTGGTTGGGAGCGCGGGCGTCCCGCCCGCGCTCCCGGATGATGCCTTCCCACGGAGCCAGCCATGAGCAAAGTTGAATGGGTCAGAAACGGGAACGATGCACGCTCTAACGTTTTGAATCGCCGGTAAGAAATTTTTGTGCGTCTTACGGTGCTAAAATCCGCCCCTGATTTTTGAGCGTTACATCATGCCGCAACCTTCCTTCGTCCATCTCCGGCTGCACAGCGAATATTCCATTTCGGATGGGATGGTGCGCGTGGATGGGGCGGTTGCCGCCGCGCATGGCGATGCGATGCCGGCATTGGCCTTGACCGACCTGAGCAACGTGTTCGGCCTGGTGAAGTTTTATCAGAGCGCGCGCGGCAAAGGCCTCAAGCCCATCGTCGGCTGCGATGTGTTCATCAGCAACGATGCCGACCGCGACCGGCCGCATCGCCTGTTGCTGCTGTGCCAGTCGCGCGAAGGCTATCTGCTGCTGTGCCGCCTGTTGTCGCGCGCCTATCTCGAGAACCAGCATCGCGGCCGCGCCGAGCTGCGCCGCGAATGGTTCCACGAGGGCACCTCCGGGCTGATCGCATTGTCCGGCGCGCATCTTGGCGATGTCGGCTGCGCGCTGCTGTCCGGCAACGCGAAACAGGCCGAGCAGTTCGCGCAGGAATGGGCCGGGCTGTTCAATAACCGCTATTACCTTGAAGCGCAGCGCGCCGGATTTGCCGACGAAGAGCATTACATACAGGCAGCGGCGCAATTGGCCGCCAAACTCGGCCTGCCGGTAGTCGCGACCCATCCGGTGCAGTTCCTCGCCGCCGACGACTTCAAGGCGCATGAAGCGCGCGTGTGCATAGCCGAAGGCTATGTGCTCAACGACAAACGCCGCGCCAGGCAATTCACCGCACAGCAGTATTTCAAGACGCAAGCGGAAATGGCGGAGCTGTTCGCCGACCTGCCGGAAGCGTTGCAGAACAGCGTGGAGATCGCGCGCCGCTGCAATCTCTTCCTGGTGCTGGGCAAGCCGCGCCTGCCGGATTTCCCCACGCCGGACGGGCAGGGGCTGGACGATTATCTGCGCGGGCAGGCGGCGCTCGGTTTGCGGCAGCGCATGGCGTTGCTTTATCCGGATGAAACGGAGCGCGCCGCGAAGCTGCCGGAATATCAGGAACGTCTCGCCTTTGAGGCCGACACCATCATCAAGATGGGCTTCCCCGGCTACTTCCTGATCGTGGCGGATTTCATCCGCTGGGCCAAGGCCTACCGCTCCGAAGCATTTCCCAACGGCGTGCCGGTCGGCCCCGGCCGCGGTTCCGGCGCGGGTTCGCTGGTGGCGTACAGCCTCGGCATCACCGATCTCGACCCGTTGCGCTACGGGTTGCTGTTCGAGCGTTTCCTGAACCCGGAACGCGTGTCGATGCCCGACTTCGATGTGGATTTCTGCCAGGACGGGCGCGAGCGCGTCATCGAGTATGTGAAAAACAAATACGGCGCGCAGTGCGTATCGCAGATCGCCACGTTTGGCACGATGGCTTCCAAGGCGGTGATCCGCGATGTCGGGCGCGTGATGGATTTCCCGTACGGGCTGTGCGACAGCCTGTCCAAGGCGATCCCGGTCGAAGGGGTGAAACCGGTGTCGCTGAAGAAGGCACGCGCGATGGAGCCGGAAATCAACGCGATCGCCGAGCGCGAGGAGGGTGTGCCGGAGTTGCTGGAGCTGGCCGAGCGCCTCGAAGATTTGACGCGCAACGTCGGCATGCACGCCGGCGGCGTGCTGATCGCGCCCGGACAGCTCACCGATTTCTGCCCGCTGTATTGCGCCGACAGCAGCACCAGCGTGGTCAGCCAGTTCGACAAGGATGATGTCGAAGCCATCGGGCTGGTGAAGTTCGACTTTCTCGGCTTGCGCACGCTGACCATTCTGGATTGGGCGATGCGCCATGTCAAACGGCTACGGGAGCGAGGCGGGGTTTCTGCTCAATCCTCGATCCCCGATCCTCAATCCTTTACTCTAGAGACCCTGCCGCTGGATGACGCCGCGACTTACGACTTGCTGAAGAAAGCCAACACCACTGCGGTGTTCCAGCTGGAATCGCGCGGCATGAAAGACATGCTGAAACAGGCCAAGCCGGATCGCTTCGAGGACATCATCGCGCTGGTCGCGCTGTACCGCCCCGGCCCGATGGATTTGATCCCGGATTTCTGTCGCCGCAAGCACGGCGAGAAATTCGAATATCCGCACTCTGCGGTCGAACCGGTGCTGCGCGAGACCTACGGCATCATGGTCTACCAGGAGCAGGTAATGCAGATGGCCCAGATCGTGGGCGGATACAGCTTGGGCGGCGCCGACCTGCTGCGTCGCGCAATGGGCAAGAAAAATGTCGAAGAGATGGCGCAGCAGCGCGAGATTTTCGTCAGCGGCGCGCTCAAGAATGGCACGTCGCGGGAGCTGGCGGGCAACCTGTTCGACTTGATGGAAAAGTTTGCCGGGTACGGCTTCAACAAATCCCATGCCGCCGCCTACGCATTGGTGGCCTATCACACCGCCTATCTCAAGGCGCATCATCCGGCGGCCTTCATGGCGGCGACCCTGTCAGGCGATCTGGACAACACCGAAAAAGTCAGCATCTTTTACGCCGATACCCTGCAGCAAGCGATCCATGTGTTGCCGCCGGACGTGAACAGCTCGGGCTACATGTTCTCGCCGGTTGACGAACAGACCATCGCCTACGGGTTGGGCGCGATCAAGGGCACAGGTGAGGCGGCGATCAACAGCATCATCAAGGCGCGCGCGAACGGCCCGTTCAAGGACCTGTTCGACTTCTGCCGGCGCGTGGACAAGCGCGTCGTCAACCGGCGCACCGTCGAGACGCTGATTCGTGCAGGCGCATTCGACAGCATCAACGATCATCGCGCCGCGCTGATGGCCAGTGTGGATGCGGCGCTGGCGAGCGCCGACCAGCATGCGCGCGCGGCGAACCAGAACAGCCTGTTCGGCAACGACGAATCCGATGCGGTGCTGATCGTGCAGACCGCCGATGTGCCGCGCTGGCGCTTGCGCGAACAACTGGCGCACGAAAAAGCCAGCCTCGGCATCTATCTGGGCGGGCATCCGTATCAGGAATACGCCGATGAATTGGCCCACTTCATCAAGGTGAAACTGGCCGACCTGACACCGCAATTCGTCGGGCAAACGAATGGCTCTGGAGCCGGCTCTGGTCACAGTTCGCGGCGCGGCGTGCAGGTGGTGCTGGCAGGCATCGTGGCGGGGCTGCGCATCCAGCAAACGCGGCGCGGACGCATGGCGGTGGTCACTCTGGACGACGGCAGCGCGCAGGTCGAGCTGACGGTGTTCAACGAAATCTACGAGGCCAGCCGCCCGTGGATACGCGAGGATGAATTACTGGTGGTGCGCGGCAAGGCCAGCCTGGACGAGTATTCCGGCAACATGCGCGTGAGTGCCGACGAACTGTTGGATTTCGCCTCGGCGCGTTCCAGCTTCGCGCAGCAACTGGCATTGCGCTGCGACGGCAAAGTCGGCGTCGCGCAGCTCAAAAAATTGTTCACACCGTATCGCGACGGCAAATGCCCGGTGCAGATTCACTACAGCAACGATGACGCAAGCTGCCAGCTGCGTCTCGGCGAGGCATGGCAGGTGACGCTGCACGACGACTTGCTGCGCGACTTGCGCGAGCTGCTGCAAGCGGAAAACGTGAAGGTCATTTATGCATGAAAGTTGCGATCATAATCAACCTTTGAAAGGAGAGAGCATGCGCAGCATCATTATTTCGGCATGGTTGCTTGCCGCCACCGCTCCGACGGCATGGGCAGAGGCCGCACCTGCCGAGCCGGTAAAAACCGAAACGCCGGCAACTTCTGCAACACTGGATAATTCTGCCGGGGCTGCCTTGGCAGCCGTTCAGGAAAAAGCCGTGAAACCGAGGGAATCGGGATTGAATCAGCCGCTCTGCACCGGGGAATAAGGGAGTGTATTGATGGGGCAGGGTGCGGGATGCTTGTCCGGATACTGATGTCAAACAGCCATCCGGAGTACCGGCTGGTGCTGCCCGTCGAGGCGAGAGCGGGCGTCATCAGCACGGCCATGAGAGTGGCGATCGAACAACTGGGAGAGTGGGAAGAAAGATCGCGGGACAACCTGGATGGCAGTCGGCCGGAACACCGCGAGGCGATGGAGGATATTGCCGTTTACGGCGCATACCTGTGGATGATATCCGCCGCCTACACCGGGAGAGTCGAGGTAGTGCAGTCCGGGCAAAATGCTGCCTAAGGGCACCTCTAAAAATTAAGATCCCGCCATCCCCGCGCAGGCGGGAATGGCGAATAAATCCGCGTTTCCTTAGCTTTTCTCCGGCGGCCTGCACAGCAATGCGGCGAGCCGTTTTTTGGGTTTGTCCGGGCCGAAAGAGGGTTGTTCCTCAATTTTTGCGGCGTTCGGGGAAGGCTCGTAAGGCTTCATGAACCAGTCATCCGCCGCCGGTTTTCTTACATGGGACGGTGCGGCTGCCTTGGCAGGCCGGTGGCCGGGGGTCGCGCGCGGGGCAGCTGAAACTGCCGCCCGTTCGCGCGGAAATTCGCGCTTGAGCAGCTTCTCGATTTCCACGAGCCGCCGCTCTTCTTCACCATCCACCAGCGAGATGGCTTCGCCGCTGGCGCCGGCGCGGCCGGTGCGGCCGATGCGGTGGACGTAGTCCTCGGCGCTGGTTGGCAGTTCGTAATTGACTACCAGTGGCAGCTGGTCGATATCCAGCCCGCGCGCGGCAACGTCGGTCGCCACCAGCGCGGTGATCTTGTTTTCCTTGAAGGCATCCAGCGCCTTGATACGCTCCAGTTGGGTCTTGTCGCCATGGATCGCATCGGCGGGTATGCCCTCGCGCTCCAGCTTGCGCGCCAGCTGTGCCGCGGTCAGCTTGGTGCGGGTAAAGACCAGCACCTGCTTCAGGCCGCGAGAGCGGATCAGATCGGCCAGCACGCTGAATTTGTTGCCATGGTCAACCATCAGCACCGATTGCGTGACGGTTTCTGCCGCCGTGTTGCGGCGCTCCGCTTCGACCGTGACGGGGTTGGCGAGGAAATCCTGCGCGAGCTTTTTGATGTCGTCGGAGAACGTGGCCGAGAACAGCAGGGTCTGGCGCTGTCTGGGCAGCAGCGTGAGGATGCGTTTGAGATCGGGCATGAAGCCCATGTCCAGCATGCGGTCTGCCTCGTCCAGAATCAGTATCTGCACCTGATTGAGCATCAGGTTGCGGCTTTCGACGTGATCCAGCAGGCGGCCGGGTGTGGCCACCAGGATTTCCACGCCCTTCATCAGCGCGGGTTTCTGCGTTTTGATGTCGATGCCGCCGAATACTACGGTGGAACGCAGCGGCACATGTTTGGAATAGGTCTCTACGCTTTTCTCAACCTGAATCGCCAGCTCGCGCGTCGGCGCCAGGATCAGCGCGCGTATCGGGTGGCGCGCCGGCGAGGCGCTGGTGCTGGCATGCGGCAGCAGGCGCTGCAACAGCGGCAGCGTGAAAGCCGCCGTCTTGCCGGTGCCGGTCTGCGCCATCGCCATCAGGTCGCGGCCCGCCAGAACATGCGGAATGGCCTGCGCCTGAATGGGCGTCGGCTCGGTGTAGCCTTCTTCCTCAATGGCCCTCAGAATCTGAGCGTCGAGGTTGAGGGATGAAAACATGATCTTGTCTGCTGTTGTATCTACCATAAAGCGGGGCATTATACCGAATTGCTGCGGCACCTAGTCAGCTTTGGCATGTTTCTGGTATTTGTTATTAATGGCACACAGTCTATTCAGAGTTACTAAACCTGAATCAATTTCCAGAGGCAGGTGATTGCGGGCGATTGAGCAATGCACGCGCGCGTTTAAGCGCGTCATTAACATTTGCAACCACATTCTCCTCGCCGATTTTTGCAAAAAAACCAGCCTGATGCATCAGGAAATAAGGCTGAGTATGCGGGCCACACAGGATGAGGTGTTTATCGCGTTTGCGCATTTTTTCATATAAGTGTTCCAGTGTGTGCAAAGCACTGGCATCCATGCTAATGACCTCATGCATTTTCAGGATCAGTACATCCGGCTCAGCGTTGGTTTTGGCGAGGATGGCTTCCAGTTTATCTGCTGCGCCGAAAAACAGCGCACCAAACACGCGGTAGATCACCACGCCTTTCGGCACCGCCTTGCGCATTGGCGTCATCTCGCCGTCATCCGCCTGTGGCGACTCTTCGGCGACACTGACATGCGTCAACTCGGTGATGCGCTTGATGAAGAAAAACACTGCGATGAACATACCAATCTCGACCGCCACGGTCAGGCCGAAAATTACCGTAAGCAAAAAAGTTACCACCAGCACCGCGCTGTCGCTGACCGGGTATTTTCTCAGGGTGCGAAAACCTTCCCATTCGCCCATGTTGATGGCAACGACCAGCAAAATGGCAGAGAGGGTGGCGAGCGGAATATAGGTGGCGAGCGGCGCGGCAATCAGCACGATGACCAGCAGGGTAAGCGCATGCACGATACCGGCAATCGGGCTGGTGGCGCCGGAACGCACGTTGGTGGCGGTGCGTGCAATGGCCCCTGTCGCTGGGAGGCCGCCAAAGAATGGCGTGACGATATTGGCGATGCCCTGTGCGATCAGCTCCTGGTTAGGATCGTGTTTATCATCGATCATGCCGTCCGCCACGGCTGCCGAAAGCAGTGATTCGATTGCGCCGAGCAGCGCAATGGTCATGGCAGGCGCCATCAAATGACGCAATGTGGCAAACGTAAATTCCGGTATGTCGAAGGCCGGTAAACCTTGTGGAATGCCGCCGAAGCGGGTGCCGATCGTTTCAACGGGCAGATTGAACAGCGCAACGATGACTGTGCCAAGCACCAGCGCGACGATTGGCGAGGGCAGCTTCTGCCCCCAGGTTCTGGGGTAAAACCAGATGAATAGCGCTGAACAGGCCGCCAATAGCAGCGTGATAGCGTCCACTGTGGAAGCCGCGTGATAGATGGCTTGCAGCTTATGTACAAAATCGGCAGGCATCACCTCGATCTGAAGGCCGAAAAATTCCTTTACCTGGCTCAGGATGATCAACACTGCGATGCCGTTGGTGAAGCCGATGATGAGCGGGCGGGGGAAAAATTTGATGAGGTTGCCCATGCGCGTCAACCCCATCGCTACCAGCATGACGCCCGCCATCATGGTGCAGATCAGCAGATTGGCATAGCCGTACTGCATGATGATGCCGTATACGATGACGATGAATGCGCCAGTCGGTCCGCCGATCTGTACGCGCGACCCCCCCAGAGCGGAAATGATGAAACCGGCGATGATTGCGGTGAAGATGCCCGCTTCCGGCTTTGCGCCGGAGGCGATGGCAAAAGCAATGGCCAAAGGCAGGGCAATGATGCCGACAGTGATGCCGGCAATGATGTCGGTGGTGAAGCGTGCTTTGTCGTAGCCCCGCAGGGCATCGATCAGGCGTGGGCGGAAGTATTGTGAGAATTTTGCCAATAGCAAATCATTCATATGGGCTGTGTCAGATCCCGAAAAACTGGCTGATGGTTGGCACAACCTTATTCCTTCAGCCACCGCGCCGCATCCAGCGCAAAGTAGGTCAATATCCCGTCCGCGCCGGCGCGTTTGAACGCCAGCAGGGATTCCAGCACGCACGCCTGCTCGTTCAGCCAGCCGTTCTGCGCGGCGGCCTTGAGCATCGCGTATTCGCCGCTGACCTGGTAGACGAAGGTCGGCGCCTTGAATTCGTCCTTCACGCGCCGCAGAATGTCGAGGTAGGGCATGCCGGGCTTGACCATCACCATGTCCGCGCCTTCCTGCAGGTCGAGGCCGACTTCCCAGAGCGCCTCGTCGGAGTTGGCCGGGTCCATCTGGTAGGTGTATTTGTTGCCGGAACCGAGGTTGCCGCTGGAGCCGACCGCGTCGCGGAACGGGCCGTAGAAGCTGGAGGCGTATTTGGCGGAGTAGGCCATGATGCGCGTATGGATGCAGCCTTTGCGGTCCAACGCGGCGCGCACCGCGCCG
>JACPEI010000102.1 GCA_016183575.1 Nitrosomonadales bacterium
AGCAACTGCTCCAGCGCCTGCACAACCATTGGGCCGCGCCAGATCATCGGCGTGTCGTCGCCGCCGATGAGGAAGCCGATGGACATCGCCTGCAGGCCGTGATTGCTCATTGGCTCCATGAAGTGGCTGCCGTCCGTGTTGGGCTGGCCGGAAATACCCAGCATGGTCGGTTGCGAGGGCCCGTAGATGTCGGCGTCCAGCATGCCGACGCGCGCGCCCTCGGCGGCCAGCGCCAGCGCGATGTTCACGGCGGTGGTGGACTTGCCCACCCCGCCCTTGCCGCTCGCCACCGCGATGATGTTGCGCACGCCGTCCACCAGCTTTGCGCCGTGCGGCACCGCATGCTGCACCACCTTGCTGGTCACGTTGACGCTGACGCTGCTGCCCGGCAATGCCGCCTTGAGGTGCGCCTCGATCATGGCGCGTATCTCGCCCAGCACGCTCTTCGCGGGGTAGCCGAGCACGATGTCCAGCGATACGTTGTTGCCGTCGATCTTGACGTTCTTCAGGGATTTGCCGCTGGCGAAATCCTTCTGGGTGTTCGGGTCAATCAGATTCTTCAATGCGCCTTGCACATCGGCTTCGCTAATACTCATCATCCACTCCTGAAATCGTTTGAAAACTGAAAATCCGCCCTGCTATTCTAACTCAATGGCTGCAGCCGCTTCCGCAGCCGCCCTTTTTCGGTTCGGGCTCGCTGCCGGGCTCGCGGCTCCCTCCCGCTGCTGCCAGTTTCTCCAGGTACTCCTGCCACAGCTCGTCCTGATGCTTGCCCAGATTGTAGAGATAATCCCAGGTGTAAAGGCCGGAGTCATGGCCATCGTCGAAGACGATCTTCATCGCATAATTGCCGACCGGCAAAACCTCGAGCACCTTCACCTCCTTCTTGCCTACCTGCAGGGTCTCCTGGCCGACGCCATGCCCCCTCACCTCGGCCGACGGCGAGTGCACCCGCAGAAACTCGTAGGGCATTTGAAAGCATGCGCCATCGTCAAACGCGATCTCGAGCGCGCGGGATTGCTGATGTAATTTAATTTCCGTAGGGTTTGCTGACATGATTCCAGATTCCGTTGGTAGTGAAAAACCGTGCCGCACAGCAGGCGCCAATCCACCTGAATAGCACTTTTGCGACGGGAAAATATTAAGTTGCGATGGTGCTGCGATGACTCATACAACCAGGCAAAAACACAGGCAAGTCACTATACGCAACTCGCGCGGGAGCATCAAGACCGGATGCCCCTGATTGGGAAGGTGTTATTGGCCGTTATCGCCCATCTTTTCGCGGCGAACCGCCCGGCAAGGTTAACCGCAGCCGCGTTTTAGTTCGGTGCGGGGTGCACAGGGTGATAAAATCGCGCTCCAAAATTTTCTGAAGTCAGGTTTTTAATGCTTTCCACCGCCAACATCACCATGCAATTCGGCGCCAAGCCGCTTTTTGAAAACGTCTCCGTGAAGTTCGGCGACGGCAACCGCTACGGCCTGATCGGCGCGAACGGCTGCGGCAAGTCCACCTTCATGAAGATCCTCGGCGGCGACCTGGAACCGAGCTCTGGCAACGTGATGCTGGACAAGAACGAGCGCCTCGGCAAGCTGCGCCAGGACCAGTTCGCCTACGAGGACATGCGCGTGCTGGACGTGGTAATGATGGGCCATGCCGAGATGTGGGCTGCGATGTCGGAACGCGATGCGATCTACGCCAACCCGGATGCCTCGGAAGAAGACTACATGCGCGCCGCCGATCTGGAGGCGACGTTTGCCGAATACGACGGCTATACC
>JACPEI010000103.1 GCA_016183575.1 Nitrosomonadales bacterium
ACGAGCCGTTCTTTCCGGGGCATTATCCGCACCACCCGGTGATGCCCGGCGTGCTGATCATCGAGGCGATGGCGCAGGTCGCCGCCTTGCTGTCGTTCAAATCCACGGGCAGCAAGCCGGACGACAAGTCGGTGTACTACTTCGCCGGCATCGACGGTGCGCGCTTCAAGCGCCCGGTCACGCCGGGTGACCAGTTGATCATCAGGGTGTCGCTGACGCGCAGCATGCGCGGCGTGTTCAAGTTCAGCGCCAGGGCCGAAGTCGACGGGCAACTGGCCGCCGAAGCGGAATTGATGTGCACCGTAAAGTCGGTGGCGTGATGATCCTAAGAAATGTAGATGGCGATGAATGCCACATTTATTCAAGGCATGGTGTTGCTTTTGTAGGTGCGAATTCATTCGCACAAATAATAGAAGGTGTGCGAATGAATTCGCACAAACCTGTCAATTGAGGTTTTTGGAATGATTCACTCAACAGCCATTGTCCATCCGGACGCGAAGCTTGCCGACGATGTCGAGGTGGGCGCGTATTCCATCATCGGCGAGCATGTCGAGATCGGCGCCGGCACGGTGATCGGCCCGCATGTGGTGATCAACGGCCACACGCGCATCGGGGAGTACAACCGCATCTTCCAGTTCTGTTCGCTGGGCGAAATTCCGCAGGACAAGAAATACGCCAATGAGCCGACACGCCTGGAAATCGGCGACCACAACACCATCCGCGAGTTCTGCACCTTCAACCTCGGCACCGCGCAGGATGCCGGCGTGACGCGCGTCGGCAACCATAACTGGATCATGGCCTATGTGCATCTGGCGCACGACTGCCAGGTCGGCAACCACACCATCTTCGCCAACAACGCGCAACTGGCCGGGCATGTCGAGGTCGGCGATTACGCGATCCTCGGCGGATTTACCGTGGTGCATCAGTTCGTCAGGATTGGCGCGCATATCATCACCGGCATGGGCACGATTCTGTTGCAGGATGTGCCGCCTTACGTGCTGGCTTCCGGCAACCCATGCGCGCCGTATGGCATCAATGCCGAAGGATTGAAGCGGCGCGGTTTCTCCAGTCCGGCGATCATGGCGATCAAGCGCGCCTACAAGACGCTGTACAAATCCGGCCTGAGCCTCGACGAAGCGAAAGCCGCGATCCAGGCACAACTGACGGAACATGCCGAGTTGCAGCCGCTGGCCGACTTCCTCGCCGTATCGCAGCGCGGCATCGTGCGCTAACAGATAGTTCTTCAATCAAAGTAACTATGTAGGGTGCATTCCATGCACCAATGAAAATGGTGCATGGAATGCACCCTACGATATTTCACTTTTGAGTTGAAAATGGAATAACAGGTAATTATTCAATGCAGCAGAAAAAAATCGTAATCGGCATCGTCGCGGGCGAAGCCTCAGGTGACCTGCTCGGCAGTCACCTGATGGCAGCCTTGCAGGAAGCGCGCCCCGATATCGAGTTCGTCGGTATCGGCGGCCCGAAAATGCAATCCGCCGGGATGAACGTATTGTTCCCGATGGAAAAGCTGGCGGTACGCGGCTATGTCGAGGTGTTGCGCCACTACCGCGAGATCGTCGGCATCCGCCGCAGGCTGAAAAACTATTTCCTGGCCAATCGCCCGGACTTGTTCATCGCGGTGGACGCGCCGGATTTCAATCTCGATCTGGAGCTTGCGCTCAAGGCGAGCGGCATTCCCACCGTTCATTACGTCAGCCCGTCGATCTGGGCGTGGCGCGGCGAGCGCATCGACAAAATCAAGCGCGCCGTATCGCATATGCTCGCGCTGTTCCCCCATGAACCCAGGCTCTATCAGCAAGCCGGCGTCCCGGTCGATTACGTCGGCCATCCGCTTGCCGACATGCTGCCGGACCAGCCCAAGCGCACCGAGATGCGCGAGACGATGCGCATCCCGCTGCAAGCCAGGGTATTCGCCTTCCTGCCCGGCAGCCGCCAGAGCGAAGTGAAACATCTCGCGCGCACCTACATCGAGACCGCCAGGCTGATCCTGCAGCAGATGCCCGATGCGCGCTTTCTGGTGCCGCTGGTCAGCCGCGAGACGCGCGGTATCTTCGATCAGGCGCTCTATGATTGCGACGCGCAGCAACTGCCGATCACGCTGCTGTTCGGCCATGCACAGGATGCGATGATCGCCGCCGATATTGCGCTGGTAGCCTCCGGCACGGCGACACTGGAGTGCGCCCTGCTCAAGCGCCCGATGGTCATCACCTACAGGATGCCGGCGCTCTCCTGGTGGTTGATCAAGCGCAAAAGCTATCAACCTTATTTCGGCCTGCCCAATATCCTGTGCGAACGCTTTGTCGTGCCGGAGCTGTTACAGAAAGATGCCACGCCGGAGAACCTCGCCCAGGCGTTGCTCAATCTGGTAAATGACAAGAATGCCGTGGCGCTGCTCGAAGAGACGTTCACCGCACTGCACCAAACATTACGCCAAAACACCGCGCAGAAAGCTGCCGCGGCCATCCTGCCATATCTGCCAAATGTTTGATGGGAGCGCGGGCATCTTGCCCGCAAATAAGTTTTGTAGGTTGGGCAAAGCGTAGCGTGCCCAACAATAATATTATTACCGTAATCGTCAAATGTTGGGCACGCTACGCTTTGCCCAACCTACTCAAGTGAATGTGGAGGAGATGGGAAATTCAGCATTCAATATTCTCGTTTGCGGCGTGGACGAGGCAGGGCGCGGCCCCTTGGCCGGGCCGGTGAGCGCGGCGGCGGTGATCCTCGACGCGAGCAACCCCATCGCAGGGCTGGCCGATTCCAAGAAACTTTCCGAAAAACAGCGCGACCGGCTTGCCCCGCTCATCCGCGAACGCGCGCTGGCATGGGCGGTGGCCTACGCCGAAGTGGACGAGATCGACCGGTTCAACATCCTGCAAGCCACCCTGCTGGCGATGCGCCGCGCCGTGCTGGCGTTGAAGTTGCAGCCGCATCAGGTGCTGGTGGATGGCCTGTATTGCCCGCAGACCGGTATTCCCAGCCAGGCCATCGTGAAGGGTGACAGCAAGGTCGCGGCGATCTCCGCCGCGTCGATCCTGGCGAAGACTGCGCGCGACGAACTGATGCTGCAACTGCACGAACAGTATCCGCTTTACGGTTTCGCCGATCACAAGGGCTATCCCACCGCAGCGCACCTTGCCGCATTGCGCGAACATGGCGTGTCCGAAGTGCACCGCCGGAGTTTCAAACCCGTGCGCGAAATGTTGCAGTACCCCCGGCAAAATATTTTGAGGCCGCAATGACCCTATTTAAACTCATTCACCTGCTGGCCGTCCTGATCTGGGTGGGCGGCATGTTCTTCGCGCATATGGTGTTGCGCCCTGCTGCCGTGGAAACGCTCGAACCGCCGCAACGCCTCAAGCTGCTGAATGCGGTATTCCGCCGTTTCTTCAACTGGGTATGGGGCGCAACCGGCGCGATACTGGTCACGGGCTTTTACCTGATTTACCTGGGCGGCGGCATCGCCCACGCAGCGCGCCATGTCCAGATCATGCTGGCATTGGGGCTGGCGATGATGGCAATCTTCGGTTATGTGTTTTTCGCCTGCTACGTGCCGTTCAGTTTGCACGTCGCCAAACAACGCTGGAAAGAGGCGGGAGAAATATTGGGCAGGATCCGCAAACTGGTCGCACTGAATCTGGTGCTGGGGCTGCTGACCATATGCGTGGTGGCGATCGGCGCGGGATAGGGAAAAAAATCTCACTAGGCCTTTTTATCTAGACAATTCGGCATATTGTTAAACAGGCTGATATAGGAATAGAATCGGTGCAGCTTTTGCCCGGGTGCAACTTTATAACAAGCAATTGATGCGCAATGCTTTTTGGTTTGTGGAGCGGCATACCGCCGCAATCAGCGATTAAACTGGAAAATCTCTATGCCCATTAAGGAAGCCTGCCGGATACTGATGTTCCTTGCAGCCATGTTCGCCGTGCCTGCCGTTCATGGTGAACAGGTCGGTGGTGTCGAGTTTTCCGGCTCCGGTTTTCTGACTGTGGGCGTTGGCAAGATGCTGGGCGGAACCCGTGCCACAGTGCTTGATCGCAATTGCCCGTGTTTTATAGCCGATTACGCTCAAGGCGCTGTCTATGATGGACGTAACGGGCTGCAGTGGGGGCAAGACTCCAAGCTGGGGCTTCAGGGGACCGCTACCCTGCCGAACGCCAACTTTTCGGTGACTGCACAGGCGGTAGCCCGCGGGACCCATAACGGAAATATCAGTCTTGAATGGCTATATGGTTCCTATCAGTTGACGGATAACACGGTAATTCAATTCGGGCGCAAGCGCTTGCCGATGTTCTATTATTCCGACATCCAGGACGTTGGCTTTGCGCTGCCTTGGACGCACTTGCCACCCCAACTCTATGGATGGGAGACGGTCAATTACAACGGGGTGAACATACGACACCAGACCATTTGGGGAGATTGGGCGGCGACCATCAATGCGCTTGCCGGCAACGAAAACGTCAGTGACAGCGGGTACTGGAAAATTTACAACGGCAAGCAAAGCCGGACCCGCGTCAAATTGAACAACATAATTGGCGGCGATTTAACACTTGCCAGGGATTGGTTCGAGACACGTCTGGTCTATATCCAATCGGGCACCCAGAGAGAGAGTGTCACGATATGGGATGATGCCTCACAGAATTACCTGCCAGCCACCGACCCCGGTTTGCCTGACAATGGGACGCACCAAAAGATTTACGGTATCGCCCTCAATATGGATCCCGGTGACTGGATCTTCCGCAGCGAGTTGCTCTATATTAACCGTCCGGGCGCTACCTATAAGGATCACGCACAGCTCGTGGGCCTCGGTCGCCGCTTCGGCGAGTGGCAGTTGATGGCGACAGCGTCGCACTATCGCGGTGAAGCAGTCGTGGTAAATGGCGGAGATCCGCAAGGGCAAGAGAACCATACCAGCCGCTCACTCACGCTGCGCTATAACTTGACGCGCTCAAGCGACATCAAGGTGCAACTCGACAGCCAGAAAGACCAGGGGGGGCCGAATTGGGCCCCGCGGTACGGCGATGCGCGGCTGCTCACCCTGAGTTACGACAAGGTGTTCTAACGTGCTGCGCCGCTATTTTCTTGTTTGCTGCTTCGCCGCCATCCCTGCAATTGCGGCTGCTGCGGATGATATCGTCGTCATCGTGAGCCAGAAGACCGCTGTGAATAAAATGAGCCGCGATGAGGTCATAAATATTTTTCTTGGCCGTAACCGGCAACTGCCTTCCGGTGTAACTGCATTGCCGCTGGATTTGCCCAGCACGTCGCCTGAGAGGGAACAATTTTACTCACGACTCACCGGCAAGAGCATGAGCGAGATCAACGCCTATTGGGCACGCCTCATTTTTTCAGGCCGGGCTTCGCCGCCATCCATGGTTCATAGCCAGGAGGAAGCCATGCAGATGGTCGCCGATAACCGCAGCGCAATGGGTTATGTGGCCAGGAGCAAGGTTGCACCTTCGGTGAAAATCATATTCGAGCTCCATCCAGAATGATTAACCCGTTCCGCAAAGGCATTCTGTTCGGAACGATAATCAGCATTGTTGGCACGGCTTTTTGTGTCAGTGCGATTTTTATTCTGATGGTCGCCTTCATTACTGCCGCCGATACACGGAAAGATTTCGCCAGAGATATGGATGAGCTGCTGGACACCGTCGAAAGTACGGCCAGCGTCGCCTGCTTTGTTGAGGACAAGCAATTGGCGGCGGAGCTTGTGTCCGGCTTGTTGAAGAACCGTGTGGTGTCCCGGGTGGTGGTGCAGACTGCCGACAAGGAATTGGCGCGTGGCGAACGCGCCGGCTCATATCGCGCCGATGCGACTCCCGAGCCAATGGTTCAAGCAGTTTCCAGGAAGATCATGTCACCCTTCAGCAAGGACAAGGTCATCTGCGAAATCAGGATGGAGCCGGATACCCGGGAGGCCAATCGCCTGGTGTGGGAAAACATCTATTTCACGGTTTCTTTGCTGGCCTTGCAGCTGTTTCTCGTCGCCGCCGCTGTCGTACTCATCGTTCTTTATTTTGTTGTTCGCCCGATCAGGGCGTTGTCGAACAACCTGCACAGCATTGATGCAGCCGCCGGTGAGAAGTTGCTGTCGCCGAAGGAACATCAGGGGAATGAAATTGCGCGACTGACCGACGATATCAATAATTTGACTGGAATACTGGTTGACGCTTTGCAAAATGAGCATCAACTTCGTACCCAACAAGAAATCAACGAGCAGAAGTACCATAGTATTTTCGATAATGCCGGGTCAGGTATTTTTATCGCCGATGTGGGCGGACATATTTCCTCATTCAATCGTTCATTCGTTCTCCTGACGCATTTTCCGGTCGATGAGCATGGTCAGTCGCCTAAACTTGCACATGCCCCATGGCGTGATCATGAGCGTTTGATGGAAGCAATCAGGGTTTGCGTCGAGACTGGCGCCAATCAGTCTGTCGATTTGAAGCTGGATACAGAGGAACCTTGCTGGCTGAATGTAATCCTTACTGACAGCGGTAACGACCAGGTGCAGGGGGTTGTCAGCGATATAACCCAGGCTAAACAATCAGAAACTACCGCTTTGCAAATGGCGGTAACAGACAAGCTTACCGGTTTTTCCAACCGCCTCGGTCTGGAGCGCTACTTGCCGGACGCTATCCGGCACAGGCATGGAGAGCCATTGGCCATGATGCTGGTGGATATCAAAGGGTTCAAGCAGATCAATGGGTCGATGGGAATGTCGGCAGGTGACACGGTATTGAAGGTTGTTTCTTCACGCTTGAAAGGTTGCCTCAAGAATACGGACTGGCTGGCGCGGCTTGGTGGCGACGAGTTCGCTGTTGTTCTGCACGGTGTTTCCACACAGGCAGCTGCGGAAAGTGTGGCTATACGTATCATTGGCGCTTTCCGCCAACCTATCGAAATCGACGAAACGTCGATTGCATCCGGATGTGACATTGGCATTGCCTTTTACCCCACCGATGGCGCCGATCTTCCGTCATTGTTGCGCAGCGCCGAGTTTGCGCTGTCCTATGCCAAGACTACGGCGAGTAAAGATTTCCAATTCTTCATGCCAGAGATGGTGGTGACGGCGGAGCAGCATCGCAAGCTGGAAACAGAGTTGCATCAATCCATACAGCGTGATGAGCTGCGGCTTTTCTATCAGCCCATCATTGATTTGCAGGAAGGCCGCATAGTCGGTGCAGAGGCACTGGTCCGCTGGCAACATCCAACTCGAGGGCTGGTGCCGCCGGATGCTTTTATTCCCCTGGCGGAAGAAACGGATTTCATTTGCAACATAGGACTCTGGGTGCTGGAAACAGCATGTCGGCAGCTGGCGGCCTGGCAGGCCGCAGGGCAACAACTCTACTTGTCCGTCAACGTGTCAGCCCGCCAGATTCCTGATGCCCTTCCACCAGAGCTGATTTTGGAGATGCTGAAACGCCATGGCCTTTCTGCGGATGCGCTCGCTCTGGAGATAACTGAAGGAGTGCTGTTATCGGATATCGCCAAGGGGGTAAGTTGGCTCAAGGAATTACGTGATGCTGGCTTCCGTGTTTATATGGACGATTTTGGTACTGGCTATTCATCCCTGTCCTATTTGAAGCGCTTCCCGATTGATGTGGTGAAAGTGGACAAGTCCTTCATCCGTGACATGGATGAAGAAACCAATGATCGTGTGCTTGTTCAGGCGATCATCGCCATGGCAGAGGCTCTTGGATTGCAGGTGGTTGCCGAGGGTGTTGAGAACGAATGCCAAATTTCCCTGCTAAGGCAGATGGGCTGTCGCTATGGACAAGGCTATTACTTTTCTAAACCGATACCAGCAAACGAGTTTGATCTGCTAAAACAAAAGGGGATTTACCTGCCCTCTCCTAAATTCAGCTGCCTGACATAGTGACAGGTGTAGCCGTGCGGATGCTTGACCAGATACTTCTGGTGGTATTCCTCGGCGCGGTAAAACTCCCTGAACGGCACGACTTCGGTGACGACCTTGGCTTTCCAGTCGCCGGAGGCATCCACGGTCTTGATGACTTCCCCGGCGGTGCGCTTCTGTTCTTCGCTGATATAAAAAATCGCCGAACGGTATTGCGTGCCGGTGTCGTTGCCCTGTTGGTTGCGCGTGGTCGGATTGTGCATGCGGAAAAATTCGAACAGCAGGTGGCGGTAGGTCAGCCGTTTCGGGTCAAACACGATCTTCAGCGATTCGGCGTGGCCTGTGCGCCCGGTCTTCACCTGCTCATAGGCCGCACCCGGCGTGTCGCCGCCGGTGTAGCCGGCCTCGGTTTCCAGCACGCCGGGAATCTGGCGCACCAGATCTTCCATGCCCCAGAAGCAGCCGCCGGCGAGGTAGGCGGTTTGTTTGGTGTCAGTCATGGAGGCTCCTTTCGGTTGGGCGAGGCTGGCGGTTGAGAGCAGGGCCAGCAGTATGAAGAGGGGGAGGCGGGGCATTGGGGGTTTATGTTTGTAGCCTTTTAACGTAAAAGTGAGGGGCTGCGCGCTTTTGCGCAGTCCCTCTCGACTGCCGGGTTAGAGTGATTGTCGAGAAACATGGCCGATCTCGTCGAATTGTATTGTTGTTGGGCGCTCCATCAAGAACAGTTACGGGGCGGTCGTGTCGTTGGTTGGCGCTGGTGCCGGAGTCAGGCCAGTAAGTAGACAAAGCTCATCAAGCGTGGATGCACACAACGCAGGAAGCGGTATCTCACCTGCTCCTGTGAATGCGCTTTTACCAAACTGGTGCCAACTTGGAAGGCTATTCAACGCGGCGGCGTAGAGCAAAACGCCGAATGTCGTTGGGCTTGCTTTCACGTATGGAAGAAGTTTTCCCCCAACTGCGTGGCTATTTGTTGCATAGCCACTCACCAAGCCTTGCCGGTGCAAAACATTCAAGTCTATGCTTGGGTTAAGGCCTAGACGTGCCACTAACTCATTCGCAGCAAACCAGACTTCAGTTCGCGAAAGTTCGTCCTGCATCCCAGGGTTGATATTTTTACCGGACTTGAGGAGTTGACTCTGAAGAGAGTTGTAGATTACAAAGTGCAAGTGGAGCTGTTTTGCTGACAGAGCCTTGATGCAATCTACGTAGATCAACGCGGAATCGTCTTTGCCGTCTGCACTTCGACTGGCTGCCAATAGCCCACCAAAATACTCAGCACATACCTCATCGTCAGTTACCGCACCATTCCAGATTACATCGCGTGCAACCCGCAAGTTTGGCTTGGCACCATCGTCGGGGTTAGCAACTTTGCTGGCTGCTTTCACCAGAAGCTTGTCGCGGTTTGACTTGTATACCTTGTTCAAGTCATCCCCCATTTCCGCCAGCGTTTTGCCAAACAACTGCTGGGCAACGTATGCTGTGCCCGCCATCAGTGCTAAATCTTCGGTTACCATATTTACCTTCTAAGTAGTGAACGAAAGCCAAAATGCTATGCGGAAAGTTTATGCAACATCGCGGTTAGTTAAGCATGGCGTCGTAAGCGCGCTGCTTGACTAGCGGCGTTCCTTCTTCATGGCCTGCGCCGCTTCACGTTTGGAATCTTTTTCTTTCTCGGTGGCGCGCTTGTCATGCAGTTTCTTGCCCTTGGCCAGGCCGATCTCGAGTTTGACGCGGCCGTTCTTGTAGTGCATGTCCAGCGGCATCAGGGTGTAGCCGGCGCGCTGCACCTTGCCGATGATCTTGTCGATTTCCGACTTGTGCAGCAACAGCTTGCGGGTGCGCACCGGATCGGGATGGATATGCGTGGAAGCATTCAGCAACGGGCTGATGTGCGAGCCGAATAAATACAGTTCACCGCCTTTTACAGTGACGTAGGCTTCCTTGAGCTGCGCGCGCCCGGCGCGGATGGCCTTGACTTCCCAGCCTTCCAGCATGATGCCGGCTTCATATTTATCTTCGATGAAGTATTCGTGAAAGGCTTTTTTGTTCTGGATAATGCTCATAGCAGGTGAGTTTTGCGGTGTGTTCGGCTATTCTACCAGCCTTTGGTTTTGCAACTTTAAGACTCTCTAATGGCGTTAGTAGAAAAAACAGTGCTGGTTCCGTACAGCGCGGAACAGATGTTCAATCTCGTGGATCGCGTGGAGGAATACCCGGACTTTCTGCCGTGGTGCGGCGGATCGAGCGTTTCCGAGCTGGAGGGTACGACGGTGCATGCCACGGTGCACATTGATTATCATCATATCAAGCAGAGCTTTACCACCGAGAATACGCGCACACCGCCGCATCAGATCGACATGACCTTGCAGCACGGGCCGTTCCGGCATCTGGACGGTCATTGGCAGTTTATTCCGTTGAGCGATTCAGCCTGTAAAATAGAATTTCGTTTGCACTATGAGTTTTCCAGCAAGCTGCTGGAAAAGCTGGTCGGGCCGGTGTTTCATTACATTACCAACAGTTTTGTGGATGCTTTCATTCATCGTGCAGAAAAGGTTTATACGAACATATGAGCGGCAAAATCAATATCGAAGCGGTGTATGCACTGCCCGATGAGCAAACGCTGTTCAGGCAGTCTGTGCCCGAAGGCGCAACGGTTGCGGAAGCCATCAAGCTCTGCGGCATACTCGAAAAGTATCCCGAGATCGACTTGGCTGCCAACAAGCTGGGCATCTTCGGCAAGCTGGCCAAACCGGACACCGTGCTGCGCGACAAGGATCGCATCGAAATTTATCGTCCGCTGATCGCCGACCCCAAGGAAGTGCGCCGCAGGCGCGCCGAAGAGGGAAAAACCATGAAAAAGGGCGGCGGCGAAGCGACCGCAGAAATCTGATGCTGGATTACGACCTGCATTGCCACTCAAATATCTCCGATGGCACGCTCGCTCCGGTCGAGCTGGTGGAGCGGGCTGCCGAGCGCGGCGTGAAGGTGCTGGCGCTGACCGATCACGATGACATGGATGGGCTGGATCAGGCGCGCGCCGCTGCCGCACAGCATGGCATGACCTTTATCAACGGGGTGGAAATTTCCGTGACGTGGCGCACCCACACTGTGCATATCGTCGGCCTGGGCATCGATCCGGCTTATCCGCCGCTGGTATCAGGGTTGCGCAGGGTGCGCAGCGGGCGCGGTGAACGGGCGCAGAAAATGGCTGAGGCGCTGGCGAAAGCCGGCATCGGCGGCGTGTTGCAAGGCGCCTATCGCTATGCGGGAAACCCCAATATGATCGGGCGTGCCCACTTCGCGCGCTATCTGGTCGAAGCCGGGCATTGCAAGGATGTGAAGAGCGTGTTTAATCGTTATTTGGCGAAGGGCAAACCGGGTTATGTGTCGCACCAATGGGCGTTGCTGGCGGATGCGGTGAGCTGGGTGCGCGGCAGCGGCGGCGTGGCGGTGCTGGCGCACCCCGGCCGCTATATGGTCGGGCGCAACAGCATGGGCAAGAAGACCATGCACGAATTGCTGGCCGAGTTCGTCGCAAGCGGCGGACAGGCGATCGAGGTGGTGAGCGGCAGCCACACGCCGGAACAATATGCCGAGTTCGCGCGTTATGCCGCAGAATTCAATTTGCTGTGTTCATGCGGTTCCGACTTTCACGGCCCGGGCGAGAGCTACCGGGACATGGGGCGGATGCCGGATTTCCCGCTGGGTTGCATACCGGTGTGGCAGGCATGGGAAGCAACCCCTGATGGAACAACTAGCCATTCGACTAAGCTGTCAAAAGACGACAGCCAAGTCGCTGGTTATCCCAGCCCCCCCTTGTCAGGGGAGGGGGGCTAAACATGTCGCAATTTTTCACCATCCATCCGGACAACCCCAATCCGCGTCTGATCCGCCAGGCGGCGGCCGTGCTGCGCGATGGCGGCATCGTGGTGTATCCCACCGATTCCTGCTACGCGCTGGGCTGTCATCTGGACGATAAGGATGCCGTCACGCGCATCCGCCAGATACGCCAATTGGATGAGCAGCATCACCTGACGTTGATGTGCCGCGACCTGTCGGAAATTTCGCGCTATGCGCGCGTGGACAACAGCAAATTCCGCCTGTTGAAAAGCAACACGCCGGGCAGCTACACCTTCATCCTGGAGGCGACCAAGGAGGTGCCGAAACGCCTGCAGCACCCCAAGCGCAGCACCGTCGGCATCCGCATTCCCGATCATCCGGTGGCCTTGGCGCTGCTGGAGGAACTGGGCGAGCCGATGTCCAGTTCCACGCTGATATTGCCGGACGAAGAATGGCCGCTGAATGATGCCGAACGGATACGCGAATTGCTGGAAAAGAAAGTTGAACTGGTAATTGACGGCGGTGCGGTAGGTGTGGATTTCACCACCGTGATCGACCTGACCGGCGATGCGCCGGTGTTGCTGCGCCGCGGCAAGGGCGATATCGCGCCTTTTGGAATCGAGGAATCGTAGGGGCAATTCATGAATTGCCCGTACCAACCCGACCACAAGAATTATGGAATCAAAAATTAAATGCAATTAGAACAACTGATTCAAACCATCGCTCTCGCCGCGATTCCGGTGCTGTTCGCGATCACGCTGCATGAAGCGGCGCACGGCTATGTGGCGCGCCATTTCGGCGACATGACCGCGTATCAGCAGGGGCGCATCAGCCTGAACCCGCTGCGCCATATCGACCCGGTCGGCACGGTGCTGTTCCCGCTGCTGACTTTATGGCTGGGCGGCATCCTGTTCGGCTGGGCCAAGCCGGTGCCGGTCAACTTCGGCGCATTGCGCCGCCCCAAGCAGGACATGCTGTGGGTGGCGATTGCCGGACCGGCCTCGAATCTGGCGATGGCGCTCGGCTGGGCATTGCTCTATAAAATGACATGGCTGTTTCCGGACAGCTATTTTGCCGAGCCGCTGCTGGGCATGGCCGAATGGGGGATCAGGATCAACGTCATACTGATGGTGCTGAACCTGCTGCCGCTGCCGCCGCTGGACGGCGGGCGCGTCGCGGTCAGCCTGCTGCCGCACCGCCAGGCGTTCCAGTTGGCTAAAATTGAACCCTACGGCATGTTCATCCTGATCTTTCTGGTGATCTCGGGGGTGCTGGGCTTGA
>JACPEI010000023.1 GCA_016183575.1 Nitrosomonadales bacterium
CCGGTTCCGCCCGTTTCGCGCGAGCGGCTGCGATCCACCCGGTAGAAGCGTTCGGTCAGGCGCGGGATATGCTGCGCGGCGATGCCGATGCCGCTGTCCTGCACCGAAAACACCGGTTGGCTGCCGCGCTCCGCCCAGCGCAACAGAATCGACCCGCCTTCCGGCGTGTAGCGGATCGCGTTGCTGAGCAGATTTCCGAACGCGCTGCGCAGCTCTTCGCGGTTGCCGAGCAATTTTGCGTCGCTCGCCACTTCCAGGCGCAACGTATGCGAGCCGCCGCTCAGCAACTGGCCTTCCCGGTAAACCTCGTCGAGCAGCGCCGCCATATCCACCGTTTCTTCAAGCAACGGGCTCTGGTCGTTTTCCAGGTGCGACAGGGTCAGCAGATCGGCGACCAGGTTTTCCATGCGGCGGGTTTGTTCGGCCATCAACTGCAACGCGCGTCGCGCATCATCGCGGCTGAGGTCGGGCATGTCCTGCAGGTTTTCGACGAAGCCGTTCACCACGGTCAGCGGCGTGCGCAGCTCATGCGAAACGTTGGCGACAAAATCGCGGCGCATGGCCTCAATGCGCTCCAGTTGCGTGATGTCGCGGCTGATCAGCAGGCGCTTGTTCACGCCATAGGGGATGAGTTTTATGGACAGCACCATGTCGTCATGGCGCGCCGGGCGCATCACCAGTGGCTCGCTGAAATTGGAACCATGAACGTATTCGATGAACTCCGGTTGGCGCACCAGATAGGTGATGTCCTGCATGAAATCGTGTTCGGGATCCAGGTCGAAATGCTGCTGCGCCAGCGGGTTGCACCATTCGATGCGATTCGCCTCGTTCAGGATCGCCACTCCCTCCGGCAATGCGGCAGTGGCCTGTTCGATATGCTGCAGCTCGGTGGCCAGCTCCAGCTTGGTCTGGTTATGGCGCTTGACCATTTTGTACAACTGGGAAAATACCTCATCCCAGATACCGCCCGCTTCGGGGATGGTTTCAATGCGCGCGTCCTGCAGCCATCGCCCCAGCCTGTAGAGCTGCCTGGCATGGAGCACCATCACGATCAGCAGCACCAGCAGCATGAACAGCACCGCCGGCATGACCGAAAACACACCCCACAGCAGCAACGCGAACAGCGTGACGAGCACGATGGGGATACTTAAACGAAGCCAGAAACCCTGCAAAAAATTCTCCCTATTTAACCGAAAAACGGTAACCGCTGCCGCGTACCGTTTGAATCAGGCTATCCATTTCCGCCGGCTCCAGCGCGGCACGCAGGCGGCGGATATGCACATCCACCGTGCGTTCCTCGACAAACACCTGCGTGCCCCACACCTGATCGAGCAATTGCGTGCGGCTGTACACCCGCTCCGCGTGGGTCATGAAGAAATGCAGCAGGCGGAACTCGGTGGGTCCGAGCTCAATTGTTGCATCCCTGGCGGTCACGCGATGCGAGGCCGGCGACAATTCCAGGCCGCCCGCGGCCACCACTTCATCCGGCATTTGCGGAACATGGCGGCGCAACACGGCGCGGATGCGCGCCATCAGCTCGCGCGGCGAAAACGGCTTGGTGATGTAATCGTCCGCACCCGACTCCAACCCCAACACCTTGTCGCGCTCTTCTCCGCGCGCGGTCAACATGATAATCGGGATGTCCTTGGTGCGCGCATCGCTGCGCAGCTGTTTCGCCAGGATCACGCCGCTGGTGTTCGGCAGCATCCAGTCCAGCAATATCAGGTCCGGCATACTGTTCCTTATTTGCTGCCACGCGCTATCTGCGTCCTCGGCGCGCAACGCTTGGAAGCCTGCCTGCGTTACATTAAACGCCAGCAGCTCCTGGATCGCCGGCTCGTCTTCCACAATCAGGATTTTCGCATTCATCGTCGCTCAGCCACTCTCAAACGGAATGGCAAGAGTATGAAGCTTGTGTGACAAACATGTGACAGAATCACTCGGTCCGGCTGACGGCATGAGGGTGCGGGGACGCATGCTCCGGCTGCCGATGCAGCAGCGAACCGGCCACCATGCCGGCGATGCTCATCAGAAAGCCGGCGAACTGCGGCGGAAGCGCGGCCTCCGGCGCCAGGAACTCCATCGGCAGCCAGGTCACCACGCCAAGACCCATCGCCCAATAGGCGCCGAACGTGGAGGCGCGCTTCCAGTACAGCCCGGCGACCAGCGGCGTGAAGGCCAGCACCAGCGTCACCTTGTAGGCGTTTTCCACCATCTGGTGGATGCCGGTCTCCTGATCCAGCGCCCACAGCGCGTAGAGCGTGACACATAGCGCGAAGATGCCCACCACCCAGCGCGTCATCACCAGCATCTTGTGGTCGGACAGGTTCTTGCGCGTGATCCAGCCCTTGAGCACGTTCTCCGAGAGAGTGACCGAGGGCGCGAGCAGGGTGCCGGAAGCCGTGCTCATGATCACCGACAGCAGTGCGCCGTAGAAGATTACCTGGGCGAACAGCGGCAGGTGCGCCTTGACCAGCTCCGGCAACAGCTTCTGGCTGTCCTCGGCCATCCACTTGGCTACCAGCTCGGGATCGATCAGGTTGGCCGAGTAGGCCAGGAACAGCGGCACGGCGGCAAACGCAAAATAGGCCACGCCTCCCAGCACCGTTCCCCACACCGCGACGTTTTCGTTCTTCGAGGAGTTGGCGCGCTGAAACACGTCCTGCTGCGGGATGGAGCCGAAGCCCATGGTGAGCAGGCCGGAGATGAAGGCGACCATAGCCACCGTATTCAGTTCTGGCCAGAAATGGAACTTGCCGTTCTGCGCCGCATGCTCGATCACCGGCGCCACCCCACCGGTCATGCCGCTCACCAGCCAGGCAATGTAGAGCAGGCCGAACACGATGACGATCATCTGGACGAAGGTGGTGAGCGCCACCGACCACATGCCGCCGTACAGCGTGTAGAGCAGCACCACCGCCGCGCCGATCAGGATGCCTTGCGCCTGGGTAATCTGGCCGTCGGACAGCACGTTGAACACCAGCCCCAGCGCGGTGACCTGCGCCGACACCCAGCCGAGATAGGACAGCGCGATGGCGATGCCGGCGATGACCTCGACCTTGTGGCCATAGCGCTGGTGGTAGAAGTCGCCGATGGTGAGCAGGTTCATGCGGTACAGCTTGCGCGCGAAGAACAGCCCGAACAGGACCAGGCACAGCGAGGCGCCGAACGGATCGGAGATCAGCCCGCCCAGGTCTTCTTCGAGGAAGGTGGCGGGGATACCGAGCACGGTCTCGGCGCCGAACCAGGTGGCGAACACCATGGCCAGCACGATGTACATCGGCAAGGAGCGTCCGGCGGTGATGTAGTCGCGCGCGCTGTGAACCTTGGTTGCCGCATACATGCCGATGCCGATGGAAAGGACCAGATACAGGAAGACGAAACCGACCAGCATGATGGTAACTCGCTCAGAACAAGGACGGCGTGAATTCTAGCAGCCCTGCGGCGAAGAACAATCGGCAGGTGGCTATTTTTCGTGGAGCTCGCGCAGGTCCTTGTTGAGGAAGAAGGCGATTATGGTACGGATCACCACGATGCCGCCAAGCATGGCGAGCGATTCCCAAGTGGGGATCACGATGGTCTGGATGATGTCGCCGGCGAGGAAGAAATCCAGCCCGAGTGCGGTCTTCTCGCCGATGGCGCTGCGGATATGGCTGACTGGCGCCGGTTGTGGCTCGTGCATCAGCGCCGACTTGATACGCAGCAGCAGCCTGATCAGCCCTTCGATCGCACCCCACAGCACCACGGCGATGCCGATCATCTCGATCCACGGCGCAACCCGTTCGACGAATTCGACCAGCAACTGGTGCATCATGCTCCTCCGCTCAGTGTCCCGGCGCGCTTACAGTTCCTTGGCGTGATTGGCCAGGTAACTTGCGACTCCTTCGGCCGAGGCGTTCATGCCCGCCTTGCCCTTGATCCAGCCGGCCGGGCAGACTTCGCCATGCTCTTCGGTGAATTGCAGCGCGTCCACCATGCGCAGCATTTCGTCGATGTTGCGCCCCAGCGGCAGGTCGTTCACCACCTGATGGCGCACCACGCCGGCGCGGTCGATCAGGAACGAGCCGCGGAACGCCACGCCGGCCGCGTCGAACTCGACATCGTAGGCCCTGCAGATTTCATGCTTGATGTCTGCGACCAGCGGATACTGAACCTGCCCGATGCCGCCCTTCTCAACGGGGGTGTTCTTCCACGCCAGGTGGGTGAATTGCGAATCGATCGACACGCCGATCACTTCGACGTTGCGCTTCTTGAATTCATCCAGGCGATGATTGAAAGCGATCAGTTCGGAAGGGCAGACGAAAGTGAAATCCAGCGGGTAGAAAAAAATCACGGCATATTTGCCGTTGATATATTTCTTCAGGTTGAAGGTTTCGTTGATTTCGTTGTTGCCCATCACGGCAACGGCGCCGAAATCGGGTGCGGCTTTGCCAACGTTGCGTAAAAAATTTCTTGCTTACATATCAACCATATGCGGCGCGGCGAAATTTTTTCTGCGTCTTGCATTTGGGCGAACTCTGAATTTTTAGAGACTCCCTATATCATGAAACGCGCCGCCGCGAATACGGCGAGCATGGCAAAAGCCAAAGCCAGTTTGGCGGCGACGCCCAGCGCCAGACCAATAGTAGCGCCAATTCCCGCACGGCTCGCCGCGCCGAGACTGCGCCGTGCGGAAAATTCCCCAATGGTCGCGCCGACAAACGGGCCGAGCAGCAGTCCGGGCAGACCGAAGAATACCCCCAGGATCGCGCCGAGCATCGCGCCCGCCATGGCGCGGCGCGAGGCGCCGAAATGCCTGGCGCCGAGAATGCCCGCCGCGAAATCCACGGCATAGGTCAACAGCGCCAGGGCGGCGAGCATCGACAATATGCCGGCTCCGGCATACGCAAAGTCTTCGATCCAGGCTGCCAGGACAAGCCCGGCGAAGAGCACGGCGGCACCCGGAACACCCGGCAGCACCAAGCCTGCAATGCCTGCGATCACCAGCAGCGCGGCGGCTATCCAGAGCAGGACGGCAACGGCTTCCATCACTGTTTATCCTTAGAACCTCTTTTCGTGGATAACCGGGTTTTCCAGGTTTATTCATCCAGCCCTACGTCGCTGGCCGCCGCAAACTGGGTGCGGTGCAACTGCGCGTACACGCCATTCTTTGCCAGCAATTCGCGGTGCGTGCCGATCTCGGCGATCTCGCCTTTTTGCAGCACGACGATGCGGTCCGCCTTTTCGATGGTCGACAGGCGGTGCGCGATGACCAATGTGGTGCGCCCCTGCATCAGCGTTTCCAGCGCGGCCTGCACATGGCGCTCGGATTCGGAATCCAGCGCGGAGGTGGCCTCGTCGAGGATCAGGATCGGCGCGTCCTTGAGGATCGCGCGCGCGATCGCGATGCGCTGGCGCTGCCCGCCGGACAGCTTCACGCCGCGCTCGCCGACCAGCGTGTTCAGCCCTTCCGGCCATTCGCCGATGAATTCCATCGCGTGCGCGGCGGTCGCGGCGACGACGATTTCCGCCTCGCTCACTTCGCGCATCTGTCCGTAGGCGATGTTCGCCGCGAGCGTGTCGTTGAACAGCACGACCTCCTGGCTCACCAGCGCGATGTTGGCGCGCAGGCTGGCCAGCTTCAGGTCATTGATATCGTGGCCGTCCAGTGTGATACGTCCGCCGGTCGGCAAGTAGAAGCGCGGCACCAGGTTGGCGAGCGTGGTCTTGCCGCTGCCCGACGCGCCGACCAGCGCGACATTCTCCCCGGCGCGAATATGCAGCGTGATGTCTTGTAACGCATGGCGTCCGTCCGATCCATAGGCAAACCGCACATGGTCAAATTGCAGCTCGCCGTGCGCGCGGCCTATTGCCTGCGTGCCGCTGTCCGTTTCGCCTGCGGTATCGAGCAGCGCGAACACACTCTCCGCCGCCGCGAGGCCGCGCTGCAAATATTCGCTGACCCCGGCCAGCCGTTTAAGCGGCGCGGTCAGCATCAGCATCGCCATGATGAACGAGACGAAGCCACCCACGGTGGTCTCGTCGGCCTGCGATTGCAATGTCGCGAGATAGACGATGGCCGCCAGCGCAATCGCCGCGACCATCTGCACGATCGGCACATTCGCCGCCGCCGCCGACGCCTGCTTCATCGCATAGCGGCGCACCCAGTTGGCCTGCTCGCTGAAGCGGCCGCTCTCGTACTGCTGCCCGCCGAACAGCTTGACCACCTTGTGCGCGGAGACGCTTTCCTCGATCACCTGCGTGATGTCGCCCATCGCGCGCTGCGCATCGCGGCTGCTGGTGCGCATCCGTTTGCTGATGACGCGGATGATCAGCGCGATGACCGGCGCCATCAGCAGCGTCAGCAGCGTCAGCTTCCAGTTCAGGTAAAACAGCCAGCCGAGCAGTCCGACGATAACGATGCTGTCGCGCACCGTGATCGTCACCACCGTGGTCGCGGCGCTGGTCACCTGCGTGACATCGAAGGTCAGCTTGGAGATCAGCGAGCCGGTGGCATGATCGTCGTAATAGCGCGTCGGCAGGGTGAGCAGCTTGCGGAACATCGCGTCGCGCAGATCCATCACCAGCTTGTTGCCCACCCAGTTGATCGCATAGGTGCCGATGAAGGTCGCCAGCCCGCGCATCAGGAAGATCAGGATGATGATTGCCGGCACCATGCGCATCATCGCCTGGTCTTTGTGCACGAAGGTGCCGTCCAGCAGCGGCTTCATCAGCGCGGGCACCAAAGGCTCGGTGGCGGCGACCACGATCATGCCGAGCAGCGAAACGGCAAAGGCGCGCCAGTACGGCCTGACGTAGCCGAGGAGGCGCAAATAGAGCTGGCTGCTGGTCATATTCATGGCGCGCACTTTAGCAGAAAGTCCGCAAACCCCCGAATGCTATGCTCATGAACAGGCGCTATCCATCAGCACCCACAAAATCAGCGCCGCAGTTTCCATTAGCTCGAGCAGCGCGCCCGCCGTGTCGCCGGTAGTGCCGCCGAGGCGCGCGATCATCATGCGCCGCAGCAGCCAGAACACGGCGAGGCAACCCAGCACCAGCGCGATCCCGCGCATCCCGAGCACGGCCAGCGTGGCCAGCAGGGTAGCCAGCAACATCAGCATCACGGCGCGGCGCGGCACATGTTTGGCAAGCGCCTCCCCCAGCCCGCCGGGGCGCACATACGGGGTGGTGAGGAACAGCAACGGCACGGCACTGCGCGCCAGCAGCAGCGGCCACAGCAATGCCCAGCCGTTAGCACACTGCACCAGAGCGGCCAGCGCGGAAAATTTCAGCAGCAGCACCAGCGCCACAGCGACCACCGCGGCGGGTCCCGCATACGGGTCTTTCATGATCGCCAGGGTGCGCTCGCGGTTGCCGAGACCGCCCAGCCACGCATCCGCGCTGTCGGCCAGACCGTCCAGATGCAGCGCGCCGGTCATCATTACCCATGCCGCCAGCAGCAACGCGGCATGCAGCAGCGCCGGCACGCCATGCAGCATGGCATGCAGCCCGGCCAGCAATGCGCCCAGCAGCAAACCCACCAGCGGGTAATACAGCAGCGACGCGCCCACCTCGCGTTCGCCATAAGGCTGTTTGAGCCTGACCGGAATCTGCGTGAGGAACTGGATCGCGAGCAGCAACGGATAAAAAGGTTTCATGCTAAAAACCGCAGTTAGTCATAAAAATCGCATTTATTCATAGCGTGTTTTTGCGAATTCATTCGCACAGCCTGTTGTTCGTGCGAATGAATTCGCACCTACATACCACCCAGTTGCGCCTCATGTTCCACAGCGATCCGGTGCAGCGCAGCGTGCGGCACCGCAAGGCTAAGCAGCTCATTCAGCGGGCGCTGTTGCAGATGGCACAGGATGATGCGCATCACCCCGCCATGCGTAACCAGCAGCACATGCTGGCCGGGATAGCGCGCGGGCAACTCCCGCCAGGCCGCCAGCACGCGCGCCTGGAACGACAGCAGCGGCTCCGCGTGCGGCGGCGTAAAGGCAACCGGATCGCGCCAGAAATTCTCCAATGCGCCGGCATCGGCGGCGGCGATTTCCGCCGCACTGCACCCGTCCCACATGCCGAAATCCATCTCCTGAAAACGCGCGTCAAAATGCAGCGGCAAGCCGTGCCGTTGCGCGTAATCCTGCGCGAATGCGGCGCAGCGCGCCAGCGGCGAACTCAGCACCGCGTGGTAACGCGGCGCATCCGTCAAAGCCTCCGCCATCTGCCGGTAACCGCGCTCGCTCAGCGGCGCATCGGTGCGCCCCAGATAGACGCTGCCTGCCCGCGTCTCGCCGTGGCGCAGCAGGTCGATGTGGATGCGCGGTTGAATAGCCATCACAACTTATCGGACACGCCTGCTTCGGCAAAAGTCGCCATGTTGTTGTGCAATGCGCAGGCCAGCTGCAACAGCGGCACCGCCGTCGCCGCGCCGCTGCCCTCGCCCAGCCGCATCCCGAGTTGCAACAGCGGTTCGGCGGCGAGCGCGGCGAGCACGCGCCGGTGTCCCGGCTCGGCGGAGGCATGCGCGAACAGCAGCCAGTCGCGCACATCGGGCTGGATGCGCACCGCGGCCAGCGCCGCCACCGAGCTGATGAAGCCGTCCACCAGCACCGGCAAGCCGTTCTGCGCGGCGGCGAGATACGCGCCCGCCAGCGCCGCGATCTCGAAGCCGCCCAGACGGCGCAGCACGTCTAGCGGTTGCGCCAGGTTGGCCTGATGCAAATCCAGCGCGCGCTGGATCACCGCAGCCTTGCGTTCCACGCCTTTGCCGTCCAGCCCTGTGCCGGGACCCGCCAGCAACTGCGGCGATTCCTGCAACAGCGCGCAGGCGATGGCGCTGGCCGAGGTGGTGTTGGCGATGCCCATTTCGCCGCCGATGAACAGTTGCGCGCCGTCCTGTTTTGCGCGCAGCGCCGCCGCTTGCCCGGCCTGCAAGGCCTGCGCCAGTTGTTCCTCGGTCATCGCCGGACCCTGCGCAAAATTGGCCGTGCCGGCGGCGATATGTTCATCGCGCACCTTCGCCAAGGGCTCGACGGGGAACACCGTGCCGAGATTGACGACTTCCAGCGTCGCATTGACCTGCTGCGCCAGCACGCTGATCGCCGCGCCGCCGCGCGCAAAATTCTTCACCATCTCCGCCGTGACGGCCTGCGGAAAAGCGGATACACCCTCTGCCGCGACGCCGTGATCGGCGGCAAAAATGCTGATATGGACGCGCTCCATTTTCGGTTTTTCTGTCCCCTGCAACGCGGACAATTGCACCGCAATGGCTTCCAGCTTGCCCAATGAGCCGGGCGGCTTGGTGAGTTGCTCCTGCCGTGCTAGCGCCGCTGTGCGCGATGCTTCGTTCAATACGGCACAGGGTTGTGCCAGCCAATCGGTATTCATAATTTACTCCTTAAAAGAATAGGTAATGTGAAACGTGTAATTTCAAGCCTGACGAGCCGTAGGTCGGGCTATGCCCGACATGGTGGGCGCAGCCCACCCTACGCTATTCCTTTCACCGCCAGCGGCAAGCCTGCCACCATCAATGTCACGCGCTCGCACAATGCGGCTAATTGCTGATGCAGCCGCCCCGCCTCGTCGCAATAACGGCGCGACAACTCGCCCATCGGCACGACGCCCATATTGGTTTCGTTGCTGACCAGAATGATCTGTCCGGGCAAGAGCGGCAGCACTTCCAGCAATGCGGCACTTTCGCGGCGCAGTTCCTGTTCGCCGGCATCGCACAGCAACTGCGTCAGCCACAGCGTCACGCAATCCACCAGCACGCAGCGCTGCGCTGTTGCCTCCCGCTGCAGGACTGCGGCCAGGTTCTGCCCTGCCTCGACCGACAGCCAGCCATCCGGCCTGCGTGCCTGATGTTCGGCGACGCGCCGCCGCATCTCCGCATCGCGCGCCTGTGCGGTGGCGACATACACCACCTGCAGGCCGGAGGCCAGCGCATGCTGTTCCGCCAGACGGCTTTTGCCGGAACGCACGCCGCCCAATATCAGTTCGCGCATGACATCTCTTCCAAAGCGAATAATTCCCGCAACTTTGCGGTATCCAGATATTGCTCCACCGCATCGGCGAGCCGCTCCAGATCGGCTTCGCGGCGCGCGCGATAATCGGGCGTTGCCGCCTCGCGCAGCCCGGCCCAGTGCAACAGCGCGTCGGTCGCGGCACCCGACTCGAACAGGCCGTGCAGGTAGGTGGCGAGGATCTGCCCGTCGTTGCTGATTGCCCCGTCCGCGCCGTGCTCGAGCTGCACTGCCGGATGCTGCAGCGCGCGGCCCGCCGAAACCCCGGCATGGATCTCGTAGCCCGACACCGGCGCGCCTTCCAGCATCAGCGTGCCGCGCATGTTGCGCAGCTGTTTTTCCGCTTGCAGCGTGGTGCCCAGCTCCAGCAGGCCCAGCCCGGCACTGCTGCCGGCTTCGCCTTCTAGCCCGAGCGGGTCGTAAATCGATTGCCCCAGCATCTGCAAGCCGCCGCAGATGCCGATGAGCTTGCCGCCGTAGCGCAGATGCCGCTGTATCGCTGCTTCCCAGCCTGCCTCGCGCAGGCTGGCGAGGTCGCCGCGCACCGCCTTGCTGCCCGGCAGGATGATCAGATCGGCGGCAGGAATAGCCTCGCCCAGCGCGATAAAGCTGAAATCGACTTGCGGATGCAGGCGCAGCGGATCAAAGTCGGTGTGGTTGCTGATATGCGGCAGGATGGGAACGACGATGCGCAGACTCCCTCTGATGAAACTACTAGCCATTCGACTAGGCTGACCAACTACGTCAGCCAAGTCGCTGGTTATCCCGCAAGCGGGAGAGGGTGGGGGTGGGGGTTGCTGAGCGGAGAGCGTAGTCGGCACGGCATCCTCCGCTTCCAGATGCAGCCCATGCAGATAAGGCAGCACGCCGAGCACCGGCTTGCCGGTATGCTGCTCCAGCCAATCAAGGCCAGGCTGCAGCAAGGCCAGATCGCCACGAAAGCGGTTGATGACGAAGCCGGCGACACGCGCCTGTTCGCTTGCCGAGAGCAGCGCCAGCGTACCGACCAGATGGGCGAACACGCCACCACGGTCGATGTCGGCGATCAGGATCACCGGGCAATCCACCGCTTCGGCAAAGCCCATGTTGGCGATGTCGCCCGCGCGCAGATTGATTTCGGCGGGACTGCCCGCGCCCTCGACCACTACTACGGAATATTGCGCAGACAGGCGTCGATGCGATTCCAGCACCGCTGCGCGCGCCGTGTTTTTATAGGCGTGATATTCCAGCGCTTCCATATTGCCGATGGCATGGCCGTGAATGATGACCTGCGCGCCGGTGTCGCTGTTCGGCTTGAGCAGCACCGGGTTCATATCGGTGTGCGGCGCAAGGCGCGCGGCTTGCGCCTGCACCGCCTGCGCGCGCCCGATCTCGCCGCCGTCGCCGGTCACCGCGCTGTTCAATGCCATGTTCTGCGGCTTGAACGGCGCGACGCGCACTTCCTGCCGCACCAGCCAGCGGCACAATGCCGCAACCAGCGTGCTCTTGCCGGCATCGGAGGTGGTGCCCTGCACCATCACTGTCCGCGCAGTCATCGCTTGATCCCGCCTAACGCTTCGGCGAGGCGCACCCATTGCGCCTCGTCGCGCGGCAGACCGAAACGCACGCTGGATGGAGCATCGAACAAACGCGTCAGGATGCCCTGTTGCGCCAGTTGCTGATGCACACTCGCGGCAGATGCGCAGCACACCCATTGAAACAGGCTGCTGCCGCCGCTCGGCGGCAAGCCTTGCGTGCTCAGCAAATCCGCCAAGCGTTGCGCCGCCAGCGACAGAGCCTTGCGCGTTGCGTCTTGCCAAGCCGTATCGCGCAAGGCCAGTGTCGCCACATAGCGCGACGGCGCGGCAATCGGCCACGGCCCCAGCGACTCGGCAAGCGGTTGCAAAACATTTTCTTCCGCCAACACGAAGCCGACCCGCGCACCGGCCAGGCCGAAAAATTTTCCCAGCGAGCGCAGCACGATCAAACCGGGGCGCGGGCAGGCCGATGCGAGGCTGTGTTCGGGCGTGGCATCAATGAACGCCTCGTCCACCACCAGCCAGCCGCCGCGCGCCGCCAGTTGCGCATGCATATCCAGCAATTCTTTCCGACGAAAAAGTTTACCGGTTGGATTGTTCGGATTGACGATGACCGCGATCTGCGCGGTCGTGCCGGCTTGCAATATCTCTGCCGCAGTCATGCCGACGACATGGTGTCCACAGCGCTGCCAGGCATGCGCGTGTTCCGCGTAACTGGGCGCGACGAGCGCCACTTGCACTGGCGAGCGCAACATCGGCAGAGCCTGGATCGCCGCCTGCGAACCCGCCACCGCCAGCAATTGCGCTGTGCCGTAACAGGCTTGTGCGGCGGCATTCAGCCCGTCGTCATCCTGCGGCAGGCGTTGCCAAACCTCGTTCGGCACGACGGGCACCGGCCAGCCGTGCGGATTGATGCCGGTGGACAGGTCCAGCCAGTCTGCCTCGGCTATTCCATATTGCCGCGCGGCGTGGCGCAGCCGCCCCCCGTGCTCAAGCATGTTGCCACCACGCTGCCGCAATTGAATCAACGCGAACATCTTTAAATTCCGTTCGGGCTGAGCCTGTCGAAGCCTGTCCTGAGCTTGATGCCGTAAGTTTATGCCCTTCGACAAGGCCTTTAGTTCTGAGCGGAGTCAAAGGGTCGGGGCGAACGGGAGGGAATTTTTCATACCAACTCAATAGCAGCGCGCCCAGCGTAATGACGAGCAGCCATGCATACAGAGTATGGCGCACCAGCCGCACGGCACGCGCAATGTCCGCCGCGCCTGCCGCCATGCCGCAGCCCAGCAGCGGACGCTGTTCCGATCTGCCGTGATAGATCGCCGCGCCGCCGAGCCGCACGCGCAACGCCCCCGCCCCGGCAGCCATTACCGGCCCGGCATTCGGGCTTTCCCAGGCTGCGGCCTGTTGCCGCCAGCAATGCAGCGCACTGCGCGTATGCCCCAGTAACGCGTAACTCAACGCGGTCAGGCGCGCCGGAATGAAATTCAGCACATCGTCGAGGCGCGCCGCAGCCCAGCCGAAACAGTTATAGCGCGCATTGCGGTAGCCCCACATCGCATCCAGCGTATTGCTCAAACGATACAGCAATACGCCCGGCGCACCCGCCAGCACGAACCAGAACAGCGCGGCGAAGATCGCATCGTTGCCGTTTTCCAGCACCGATTCCACTGCGGCGCGCGAGATGCCGGACTCGTCCAATTGACTGGTGTCGCGGCTGACCATCAAGCCCACTTGCCGGCGCGCATCCGGCAAGCCTCCGGCGGAAAAGGCGGCAACCACCCGCTCGGCATGTTCGCGCAGGCTGCGCGGCGCGATCGCAAAATACAGCAGCACGATGGAAAACAGCGTTCCAAAAATGGCGGATTGTTGCAGCAGCGCCGCAATCAGTACGAGCGGGACCAGCAACACGCTGACTGCGGCAATGCCGCGCAGGTAGCGCGCGGCAGGAACTGCATCCCCCAGTTCATAATCTGCTGGCCCATAAGCTATTTTTTCAACCCATCGCGCCAGCCGGCCGAAACCCGCCAGTGGGTGGAAACGGCGCGGCTCGCCCAATAGCCGGTCAAGCAACACCGCCGCCAATATCATCAGCGGCACTTCCAGGTGATTGAAAAATGGTAGCGGCATCATCGGTCGGCGAAGGATGCTGCCGCAACAATGGCGTTCGGGAAGATCACGGGAAATTCGCCCGACTGTTACAGCTCGACGCCCGGCTGCGCACAGACGCCCGCATCGAACGCATGTTTTATCGGGCGCATTTCGGTGACGGTGTCGGCGTATTCGATCAGCGCATCGGGCGCGGCGCGCCCGGTCAATACCACGTGCTGCATTGCCGGGCGGTTGCGCAGCGCTTCCAGCACTTGCTCGATTTGCAGGTAGTTGAGCTTCAACGCGATGTTGATTTCATCCAGCACCACCAGCGCAATATCCGGGTTGCGCAACATGCCGCAAGCCATATCCCATGCAGCTTGCGCCGAGGCAATGTCGCGCTGCTTGTCCTGGGTTTCCCAGGTGAAGCCTTCGCCCATCACGTGATACTCGACTTCCGGAAAACGCCGGAAAAATGCTTCCTCGCCGGTGGGAGAGCTTCCCTTGATGAACTGCACTACGCCGACGCGCATGTTGTGCCCGAGGGCACGGGCGATCATGCCGAAGGCCGCGGTGCTCTTGCCTTTGCCGTTGCCGGTGTGCACCAGCACCACGCCGCGGCTCTCGGTGGCGCGGTCGATCTTTGCATCGACCACTTCCTTGTGGCGTTGCGTGCGAGCGCGGTGCCGCTCCTCGGCAGACGCCGTATCCTTATCGCTCATTATTTGCCTGTTGCACTGGCAACAACCGGCGCACGCGCGGACAGCAGCGCATACAACGCGGCCGCGCACGCCAGATACAGCAGGCCGCCTGCCAAATACTGGGGATAATATTGCACCACGCGGGCAGCGTATTCGGCCATGCCCATGTCAGGGTGGCGTCCGGAGAACCAGTAGAACGCCCCATTGGAGATAAGGAATGCCGCGCTCAGCGCGGCAACAGAAAGGCCGGCAAACACCCCCAGGCTGCGCAGGCTGTGCTGATGAACGCGCGCGTAGTAGCGGCCCGCAAACCACAGCACCGCATAGGTCGGAATCAAAAACCAGTAAGCGGGCGTAACGCAATAGTCGCTCACGCCCAGATGGGCGATTGCCACGTAATCCAGCGCAGCCGCTTCAAGCAGCAACCCGACAAGCAACAGCGGGCTGGCGATGAAGAAACCGGCCAGCAGAAACACCGCCAGCGAAGCATCCGGCAGATGCAGCGCACTGCCGAAATGATGCATGCGCGTGGCCGCCATCAAGGCCACCAAAGCCAAGCCGATTAACATTGAACGTCGGGATAACAGTTTCATGTTGCGCTCCTTAGAAGTATAAAAATTGACACTTGAAAATTCACTGCGACTACTCGATCAGTTTCCGGGTTGATAATTCAGCGTGAAGTATAACCCGCGCCCCGCCTGATTATAGAACTGCGCGGTCTCGTATCGCTTGTCCAGCAGGTTGTCGATACGGCCCTGCATCGACCAGCCCTGTGCAATGCGGTATTCGGCGCGCACGTCGAGCAAACCGTAGCCGCCCAATCGCTTGGCGCCGGTATTGGCGAGATCATCGAAGCGGCGGCCTTCCGCATACAGCGAACCGGCAAAACGATAGGCACCCAAGTCACGCGCCGCTTCGATGCGCATCGCTTCGGTCGCGCGCCGGTTCAGCAGCTTGCCCTGATTCGCGCCGGATGTTTGACGCGGGTCTTGCAAGGTCAGCGTGCCGTTGATGTCCCAATCTGCGAACTGTGTTTGCAACTGCCCTTCCAGCCCGTTCAGCCGTGCGGTGTTGATATTAACGGGAGTAAAGCTGGCATCGAAGCCGATCAAATCGGTAATGTCGGTTTGATACGCATTCAGCGACCACTTGCCAAATGTGCCATGCCCCGCCACACCCGCTTCGATGCTGCGCGACAACTCGGGACGCAACGCCGCACTGCCGAATCCCGGGTAATACAACTGATTGAAGGTCGGCGCCTTGAACGCCGTGCCATAGGAGGCCGTCAGGCGCAACGTGTCGCTGAGCGCATAACCGTAACCCAAACCGGCGGTGTTATGCCCGCCGAACTGCTGGTTGTCGTCGCGCCGCAGGCTGGCCTGCAGGCTGTGCGCGCCGAAACTGCCCTGATACTGCCCGAACAGCGCGCGGTTGCGGCGCGCGGTCTGTGCGTAGGCGCGCAGGCTTTCGATGCGGTCCTGCTGGTAGTCCAGTCCGGCGCTGACCAACTGATCGGCGCTTAACGCAAAATCATTCTGCCAGGTCAGGCTGTCGCGCTGCGTGTTGTAGCGGTCGATATACAAACCGTTGAAGAACAAATCGGAGTCATCCTGGCTGCGTCCGGCGCGCAGCGTCATATGCCATTGTTCGGCAGCGGCAAACTGCGCGCTGCCGCCCAGCACCTGCTGCGCCGATTTGGCCTCGTTTCCGGCGAAGATGCTGCCGTCAGTTTGCACGGTGCTATTCGCCTGCAGCGCGTTGAAATCAGCCGTCGCGCCATTGTCGAAGCGATAGCCGCCGCGCAGTCCCAGCGACAAATTGCGATAGCCGTCTTTGTCCGGCTCATTAACAAAACAACCTGCCACCAGACTGCCACGGCACGCATTAAAGCCGCTGGTGTCCTGCTGATTGAGTTTCGCATTAAACCAGCCCTGCTCGCCGCCGCCGCTCAGGCCGAGCGCGCCGTTGACCGTGCCATAACTCCCCGCCGTCGCGCTGAACGAGGGAGTCAATGCGCCGCCGCCCTTGCGGGTGAAAATCTGGATCACGCCGCCGATCGCTTCCGAGCCATACAGGCTGGCGCGCGGGCCGCGCACAATTTCGATGCGCTCGATTTGTTGTACGGGAATATCCTGAAACGAAGCGGTGCCTAAAGTCGCCGAACCGACCTTGATGCCGTCCACCAGCACCAATACATGGTCGGCATTGGTGCCGCGCAGAAACACCGAAGTCGCCTTGCCCGCGCCGCCGTTGTTGCTGAGGGTCAAGCCGGCCACGCCGCGCAGCACATCCGGCAGGGATTGCGCTTGCAGGCGTTCAATGTCCTGACGGGTGATGATGGAAACGGAAGCCAAGGTTGCATCGGCGGATTGCGCGGTGCGCGTGGCGGTGACGACTATGTCCGGCAAGGTTTCGTTTGCGTAGGCATGGGTACAAGCCGCACCGAGCAGCGCGGCAGATAGTTTGTATTTCATTTGAAGTGCTCCTGAAAATTTCCAAGCGTCCCCGTTGGAAGATTAAATTCAGGAAATGCGGCGGGCAAAAAGCTAGAGACTGAACGGCTGTTCATTTTCCGATGCGCCACCCGCAGCATCTCCTGTTCCTTTTGCTTCCAGGCCGGTCTCCGGGCTCGCAAGTCTTGATTTGCCGCCTTCCCATGATCGCTCACAGTGGCCTACTGGCAAATCCGCACTCGCTTACCGTTGCGGGGGCAGCACAGGCATCGGGTTATTTCCCCTCACCTGTTTCCCGTTTAACCCGTCTGCAAGCAGACGGGAACCTCAAAGCAGCACGCACTTTAACACAGGCGCGGCGCGCACAAATGAAAGGCCTTGGTAAAAAATCACAAACCGCTTTCAGAACTCCGGCTTACCGTTTGACTTATCAGCACTTTTCAAATTATAGTCAGCGCATGGAAAACGAATTGAACGCGCTGGAAGGCAAACTTGCCCAGCTGATACAAGTGAGCGGCAAGCTGCGTGCGGAAAACCACCAGTTGCGCCAGGAACTGGCGCATGCGCTCAGCAATCACCGCCAATGCAGCGACAGGGTGGCAAGCGCGAAGACGCGTTTGGAAAAATTGCTGCTCACCCTCCCCGAAGAGCGAACATGAGCGGCGCCACCAAAACAGCCACAAAAACGTTGGACATCAAGCTTCTCGACCGCGAATTGCGCGTCGCCTGCCCCGAAGACGAGCGCGGCGAACTGCTCGATGCGGTCGCCTATCTGGACAAGAAAATGCGCGAGATCCGCGATGCCGGCAAGATCGCCAGCGTCGAACGCATCGCGCTGATGGCCGCGCTCAACATCACCCACGAACTGCTTTCCGTGAAAATCGGACGCGGCTTTGACGTCGCCGATTTTAAGCGTAGAATCGATTTCATGCAGACGGCGATCGACCAGGCGTTGGCCGAACAGGACACGCTGTTCTGAGTTTATCCCCTGCGGTGTTCGACAGATCCATATATTCTTTGAACCAATAAGCTTTGCTTAAGGCCGCGACCCTTGATGTTACTGTTGTGAACGTCCCCAGCCGATGTATTTGGCGGACGTACCTGATGTGACTGGGAAGTGGCTCTCTTGAACCCAAGTTCAAGATGCTGGGTCAACGGCACAGGCGGGGGACTTTATTTCGGTGCGACCTTATTCGGGTCGCACTTTTTACAGACGTAAACCATGCGCAACTATCCAGCATGCAATTCCATACACTGGATGGTCGCGCGAATATCTTTAATTTCGTCACTGGGTGTAAAACTGAATTACCCCACAATAACCATGTAGGGTGCATTCCATGCACCAATAGCAATGGTGCATGGAATGCACCCTACGATATTGCACTATTGATGGGGAAATAGAATAACCCTGGGGGTTTTTAGGCTCATGCAAGCCACTGCTCCGTAGCCAAACAAGCTGCTGGAACAGCAGTCACCCCTTCCGCCAACGGCCATGAATTGCCTTCGCCGTGGCATACCACATACAAATGATCCAGCCTCAAAACTTCCTTTGCAGAACGCATGGAAGCTGTCACTTGCGGCGACTTAGTCAATTTGACTTCAAATCCAAGGCGGCGGCCCTCCTGCAGGATGAGCAAATCCAGCTCCGCACCGGCATGCACCCCCCAGAAAAATGCCTCTCCGCGTTTTGCCCCGGTGCAGCGGACGACCTCGCGCACAATAAAGCCCTCCCACGAAGCACCGCATTTTGGATGCGCCAGCAAAGCATCCCGCTCACCGATACCCAGCAAACTATGCAGCAATCCCGTATCCGCCACATAAACCTTGGGCGCTTTAACCTCGCGTTTTCCCACATTCGCATGCCAGGGCATCAGGCGAAATGCCATGAACGTTCCTTCCAATATATCCAGATAACGCGACACCGTCTTATCGCTCACCCCCAGCGCCCGCGCCAATTCACTGCCGTTCCAGGTTTGCCCGTGATAATGCGCCAGCATGGTCCAGAAGCGGCGCAATGTCAGCGCGGGCAGATGAATACCCAACTGCGGCAGATCTCGTTCAAGATAAGTGCGGATAAACGCCTCGCGCCATTCACGACTAAGCTGCGCATCGGTCGCAAGCAAAGCGCGCGGAAAGCCACCGCGCAGCCAACGGGTGTCCAGCCAGTCCGGCGCAGAGATGGACGAAGCAATTTCACTCAACTCCAGCCCGCCCAGCTCGTGAAAGACCACCCTGCCTGCCAAACTCTCTGCGGTATGCTTGAGCAATTCAGGCGCAGCACTGCCCAGAATCAAAAATCGCGCAGGCGCGTCGGCGCGGTCAGCCAACACCCGCAGTAATGGGAAAATATCAGGGCGGAGTTGAATTTCGTCCAATACCACCAAGCCCTGCAACTCCCGCAGCACAAAAGCCGGATCGGCAAGCCGCGCCTGGTCATCCGGATCCTCCAGATCGAAATGTCGCTTGGGGCCATCCCAGCCGTCTTCCAATTGTCGTGCAAGCGTCGTTTTACCGACCTGCCGCGCCCCTAAAATGGCAACTATCGGAAAATTGGCAAGCTGACGCTTGAGCAATTCAAGATGATGTGTTCGTAAGATCATTGAAATATTATATATGAAATATCGGCATCACAATCCGATATTTCATATATTTAAGGCTAACTTTTTGCACCGCAAGGGCATGGCCCCTTTGTTCTGTATCAACTGGCGCTGCAAATCAAGCAAGCCGAGTAATCAGGATAAAAACAGGCCATTGCAGTTGCTTTACATTCAAACAAACGTTTGATACGCTTGTTTTGCAGTTCGCGGCTTTGTTTTTCACAATTCCGGGGGTGCGGCGAAAATCACCGGGAAATTTGTGGCGGAATGGGCGCGGGTGCAATTCATGAACTGCACCAGCAAAAATTTCACCGGCAGAAATTTATAGAGATTCTCAACATGACAACTTTAACCAAGCCGATAATTTATATGCTCCTTCTGGTTGCCTTGCTGGCCGGTTGCGGCAAGGCAAATGACAAACCCGCCGCGCCCGGCCCCGGCGCGGGAATGCCGCCGCCCGAAGTGGACGTGATCACCGTCGCCGCAGGCAGCGCAACGCTCACGCAGGATCTGCCGGGACGCTTGCAGGCTTACCGCACGGCGCAGGTGCGCGCGCGCGTCGAGGGAGTGATTGAAAAGCGCCTGTTTCAGGAAGGCAGCGATGTACGAGCTGGCGCATCCCTGTTCCAGATCGATGCGCGCACTTATCGCGCGGCCGCCGAAGCCGCCAGGGCAGACCTGATGATCGCGCGCCAGACCGTCGAGCGCTACCAGCCGCTGCTCGAAATCAAGGCGGTCAGCCGGCAGGAATATGATCTGGCCGCCGCCCAGGCCAAGCAGGCCGAAGCCGCGCTGATCCGCGCCGAGGAAGACCTGGAAAACGCCAGTGTCCCCGCCGCGATTTCCGGGCGCATCGGCCGCGCGCTGGTGACCGAGGGCGCGCTGGTCGGCAGGGGCGAGGCCACGCTGCTGGCGACCATCGAGCAGCTCGATCCGATCTACGTCAACTTCACCCAGCCCGGCGCGGATGTGTTGCGCCTGAGGCGAGCCGTCAAGTCGGGCAGACTCAAGCGCGCCGAATCCGCCAGCGTGGAAATGCTGCTGGAAGACGGCAGCGTCTATCCGCAATCCGGCAAGATATTTTTCACGGACATGGCGGCCGATCCGGCCACCGGCGCGGTCAGCTTGCGCGCCGAATTCCCCAACCCGCAACGCGAATTGCTGCCCGGCATGTTCGTGCGCCTGCGCTTCCCGCAAGCGCTGGCGGACAACGCCATCCGCGTGCCGCAGCGCGCCGTGCAGGCCAATCCGCAGGGGCAGTTTGTAATGGTCGTGACTCCCGACGGCAAGGCCGCGCCGCTGCCGGTGAAAACCGGCGGCATGGCAGGCAGCGATTTCATCATCGCCGAAGGCTTGAAGGGCGGCGAGCAGATCATCGTGAACGGCCTGCAGAAGGCGCGCCCGGGGACACAGGTGACAATTCAGAAGACAGAACCCACCGTACCAGCCAGCAAAAAAGGGGGCTGATTCATGCTCGCCAAATTCTTCGCATCGTTACACGACTGGAACGCGGACGGGGACGTCCGCGCTCCCGGGCGCGAGCTGCCTTTCTACGCGGGAGCGTGGAACGAAATAATGAATTTATAGAGGCTTCCTGATGTTCGCCAATTTTTTCATCGACCGCCCGATCTTCGCCTGGGTCATCGCCATCCTCATCACGTTTGCCGGGGCACTGGCGCTGCGCGCGTTGCCGGTATCGCAATATCCGTCGGTGGCGCCGCCCGCGCTGGACATTTCCGTCACCTATCCCGGCGCATCGGCGCAGGTGGTCGAACAGAGCGCGGTGCAGTTGATCGAGCAGGAGATGAACGGCATCGACAACCTGCTCTACATGGATTCCAGTTCGCAGGTGGGTTCCGGGCAGGTGTCGCTCACCTTCCGCCCCGGCACCGACATCCAGTTCGCCTCGGTCGAGGCACAGAACCGCATCAAGCGCGTGGAAGCGCGCCTGCCGGACGACGTGCGGCGGCTGGGCGTGACGGTGACCCGCGCCGGGCGCAACTTCATCATGGTGGTCGCGCTGGCTTCGCCGGATGGGCATCTGGACGCCGTCGACCTCGGCAGCTACGCCACCGCCAGCGTGCTGGACCCGCTATTGCGCGTGCCCGGGGTGGGCGAGGTGCTGCTGTTCGGCACCGAATATTCGATGCGCATCTGGCTCAAACCGGACCGGCTGGAAGCCTACGCGCTCTCGCCCGCCGATGTCAGCCGCGCGGTGCGCGCGCAGAACGCGCTGCTGCCGCTGGGCGAAGTCGGGCAGTTGCCGTCCGCACCGGGGCAGGAAGTCAACGCCGTCCTCGGCAGCCGCGGGCGCCTCGTTACGCCGGAAGAATTCGGCGACATCGTGGTGCGTGCCAGCCCGGATGGCTCATCGGTGAGACTCAAGGATATCGCCCGCATCGAACTGGGCGCGCAGGACTACAGCCGCGCCGCGCGCCTCAACAGCCAGCCGATCGCCGGTATGGCGATACGCATCACGCCGGGAGCGAACGCGCTGGCGACCGCACAAGGCGTGCGCGCCAAGATGCAGGAACTGTCGCGCTATTTCCCGCAGGGCGTGGACTGGGCGGTGCCCTACGACACCACGCGCTTCATCGAACTGTCCATACGCGAAGTGATCATCACCCTGCTGGAAGCGGCGGCGCTGGTGGTGCTGGTGATGTTTGTCTTCCTCGGAAACTGGCGCACCACGCTGATTCCCGCGATCGTCGTGCCGGTGTCGCTGCTGGGCGGGATGCTGGGGCTGTATGTTTTCGGTTTCTCGATCAACGTGTTGACGCTGTTCGCGATGGTGCTGGCGATCGGCATCGTGGTGGACGATGCCATCGTGGTGGTGGAGAACGTCGAGCGCAACATGCGCGCCAACCATCTCGATCCGCGCGCGGCGACCCGGCAGGCGATGAAGGAAATCACCGGCGCGATCATCGCCATCACGCTGGTGCTGATGGCGGTGTTCGTCCCGATGGCGTTTTTCCCCGGCTCGACCGGCGCAATCTACCGCCAGTTCGCCGTCACGCTGGTAGTGACCATGGCGTTTTCCGCCTTCCTCGCGCTGTCGCTCACGCCGGCGCTGTGCGCAAGCCTGCTCAAGCATGACCCGGCAAACCTGGAGCACGGCTTCCACGGCCGCTTCAACCGTTTCTTCGGGCGCGTGACGGCTAGCTACGTCGGCAGGGTCAATCACGCCACGCGCCGGCTGCTGCGCTCGCTCGCAATTTACGCCGTGATCGTCGTGATCGCCGCGTGGACCTACATGAAACTGCCGGGCAGCTTCCTGCCGGAAGAAGACCAGGGCTACATCGTCACCGCCATCCAGTTGCCGCCCGCAGCCACGCGCGAAAGATCGCAGGCCGTGCTGGAATCGGTCGAGCAGTTTTTTCTGAAACAGCCGCAGGTGGACAAGGTGGTCGGCGTGCTGGGCTTTTCCTTCTTCGGCCGCGGCCAGAACATGGCGCTCGCCTTCGTCAGGCTCAAGGACTGGGACGAAAGGCCGGGCGAGGAAAACTCGGCGCAGGCGTTGATCAAGCGCGCCAACATGGAGTTCTTCCGCATGAAGCAGGCGATGCTGTTCGCGATCAATCCGCCGCCGATACCGGAGCTCGCCTCGGCCGGCGGCTTTGATTTCCGCCTGCAGGATCGCGGCGGGGTCGGGCGCGAAAAATTGATCGAGGCGCGCAATCAGGTGCTGGGCATGGCGATGGGCGACAAGCGCCTTGCCGCCGTGCGCCCCGAAGGCCAGGAACCCGCGCCGCAGCTGTTCCTCGACATCGACCGCGATAAGGCGGAGACGCTGGGAGTCGATGCCACCGACCTCAACGATACCCTGCAATCGCTGTTTGGCGTGTCCTATATCAACGACTTCGTGCGCCAGGGACGGGTGTTGCGCGTGCAAATGCAGGCCGAGGACGCGACGCGCCGGAGCGAGGCCGACCTGATGCGCACGGCGGTGCGCAACAGTTCCGGAAACATGGTGCGCCTGTCCGAGTTCGTCAACACCAAATGGGTGGCGGGAGCGACCAAGCTCGACCGCTACAACGGCCTGGCGGCGATGAAAATATCCGGGGCGACCGCGCCGGGTGTATCCAGCGGCGAGGCGCTCGCCGCGATGGAATCCATCGCGCTGAAACTGCCGCCGGGCATCGGCTTCGAGTGGTCGGGTATTTCGTCTGAGGAAAAAATCTCCGGCCAGCAGGCGCCGCTGTTGTTCGGCGTGTCACTGCTGGTGGTATTCCTGGTGCTCGCCGCCTTGTATGAAAGCTGGTCGATTCCATTGGCGGTGATGCTGGCCGTGCCGCTCGGCGTGTTCGGCGCGCTGCTCGCGGTTGAGCTGCGCGGGCTGCCCAACGACGTGTATTTCAAGGTCGGGCTGATCGCGATCATCGGGCTGGCTGCCAAGAATGCCATCCTGATCGTCGAATTCGCGCGCCGCCTCGAAGACGAGGGGCGCGAGCGCCTCGATGCCGTGCTGGAAGCCTGCCGCCTGCGCCTGCGCCCGATCCTGATGACTTCCATCGCCTTCGTCGCCGGCGTGTTTCCGCTGGCCATTTCCACCGGTGCGGGCGCCGAGAGCCGCCACGCCATCGGCACCGGCGTCATCGGCGGCATGGTCGCCGCCACCGTGTTTGCGATCTTCCTGGTGCCGGTGTTCTTCATGGCAGTGCGGCGCATCTTCCCGGGGCATGCGCGCGCGCAAGAGGAAAAACCGCATGAATAATTTCTTTCCAAAATCAAAAGTGGATATCGTAGGGTGCATTCCATGCACCCATGAAAATGGTGCATGGAATGCACCCTACATGGCTAAAAATAAATGGAATAAAACTCTGTGTGCTGTTGCCTTGGCCGCAACGTTGAGCGGCTGTTCGCTGACGCCCGAATACCAGCGCCCCGCCGCACCCATCGCCGCAGCCTGGCCGGATTTCGCCAAACCGGGCGGCGCGCGCCGGATCGCGGACACCGTCTGGCAACGCTATTACCCCGACCCGCGCCTGCAAGGGCTGATAAGCGCCGCGCTGGAAAACAACCGCGACCTGCGCATCGCCACCGCGCGCATTGCCGAGGCGCGCGCGCAATACGGCATCCAGCAGGCCGACCGGCTGCCGAATCTCAACGTCATCGCCGGGCGCAATGCCTCGCTGACGCCGGCGGGCGCATCGGCATTCACCGCCAATGCGATCCACTCGCAGCGCTACGATGTGGCCATCAGCCTGGTGTCATTCGAACTGGATTTCTGGGGGCGGGTCGCCAGCCTGAGCAAGGCCGCGAAGGCCAACTATCTCGCGACCGAAGCCGCACAGCGCGCCTTCCGGCTATCGCTGATCGCCGACTTGGCGAATGCCTACTTGTCGTTGCAGGAGCTGCGCGAACGCGCACAGCTCGCCGCGGAAACCGCGAGGGCGCGCGCCGAAACCCGCGAATTAACAGCGCACCGCCGCGACCTCGGCGTGTCCAGCGACCTGGATTTCCTGCAGGCCGACGGCGCATATCAGGCCGCCGTCGCAGAGCGTGCGAGTCTCGAACGGCAACAGGCCGCCGCCGAGAACCTGCTCGACTTGCTGGTCGGCCAGCCGGTGGCGCAGATGAAAGACTTGCCCGCCGGACGCAGCCTCGCCGAACAGGACATCGCCCCCGACCTGCTCGCCGGACTGCCCGCCGAGGTGTTGTTGCAGCGCCCCGACGTGCTGGCCGCCGAGCACAAGCTGATCGCCGCGAATGCGAACATCGGCGCGGCGCGCGCGGCTTTCCTGCCGCGCATCATGCTGACCGGCAGCGTCGGCACCGCCAGCCGCACGCTCGCCGGGCTGTTCGATGCGGGCAGCGGCGCATGGAGTTTCCAGCCCGCGCTCACGCAACCGCTGTTCGATGCCGGGCGCAATTCTGCCAACCTGGATGTCGCCGAGGCGCGCAAGGTCATCGCGGTCGCCGAATACGAGAAAACCATCCAGCAGGCGTTCCGCGAAGTGGCGGACCTGCTGAATGCGCGCGAGAAACTCGCCGAGCAACTCGCCGCGCAGCAGGCCAACGCCGACGCGCAAAACCGGCGCCTGAAGCTGGTGGAAGCGCGCTACGGGGTGGGCATCGCCAACCATCTGGAAGTGCTGGATGCGCAACGCGAATCGTTCGCCGCACAACAGGGCGCGTTGCAGGTGCGGCGCACCCAGCTGTCGGCCGCCGCGCAGCTTTACAAGGCGCTTGCCGGGCAAGACAGCGCGGCGAATGAGGCCGGCGAATGATGCATGAAGCCGGAACCGCGACCGAACAAACCCGCGCGCGGCTGCTGGATGCGGCGCGCGAAGTGTTCTCGCAGCATGGCTTCCAGGGAGCGACGGTGCGCGAAATCTGCCGCCGCGCCGAAGCGAATGTCGCAGCGGTGAATTACCACTTCGGCAGCAAGGATGGCCTGCTCGCCGAAGCCTTGAATTTCGCACCGCTCAAGGCCATGCAGCTCGCAAATATCGAAGCTGGCGGCGCACCCGAGATGCGGCTGTGCCTGTTTATCCGCGATTTCATGCTGATGCTGCTGGATGAAACCAACGGCTCGCTGCCCTGCCGGATCATGGCGCGCGAGCTGGCCGATCCCACACCCGCGCTGGACAAGATCGTGCGCGAAGCCATAGCGCCGCTGCATGAATTCCTCGGCGAACTGCTGCGTGAAATCGCCGGAGAAAAAACCGGCGAAGCCGAACTGCGCCGGTGCATGCACAGCATCCTCGGCCAATGCCTGTATTACCGCCATTCCCATCCGGTGCTGCAGCGCCTGCATCCCAGGCTGCGCTATGACCAGAAAGAAATCGCAGCAATTGCCCTGCACATCGCGGATTTTTCTCTCGCAGGAATTAATGCCATTTCCAAACCGACAGCCAAATAAATCGGCAGGGCCAGGGCGCGATTAACCAGCCGCAAAACAAACCACCGGCCTTGGCCGGTGGTTTGTTAGTTAACTGCTGGCGAATTCCGCGCGCTCAGGTATTCCCCCCGCCTTCGTAGATGCCTTGCCTGGCGCGTTCGAGTTCCTGCTCCATAGTGTAATGATGCTCTGAAGCACCCACAGCAACGAAGGCGGGGCTGGCATGCCCTCCTTGATTCAACAGTTCCTTGATAACCGCATTGGCATCGCTGATGGGAGGCACCATAAGCATTAGCAGTTGGTCGTAGACCTCGCGGTCGATGGAGATTTGAATTTGATCAGTCATGTCTGGCTCCTGGATGAGAAATCGAAATCGGATTAATTTTGTACCTGATTAACTTCCATGTCTGTGAGCCGATGAATGGTTCACGATGCAATCATAGGCTTCATTGAAAACTTGTCAATCCGGTACTTGTTGTACTCTAAACCGGATTATCCTGGTCGAAGAAGCGGTGCTCCAAACCGAAGCGCGCCGACAAATGTTCGCCCAACGCCTGTATGCCAAGCCGCTCGGTGGCATGGTGCCCGGCGGCAATAAAGGCCACGCCGCTTTCCTGCGCAAGGTGAAAACTCTGCTCGGAAATCTCGCCGCTGATGTAGGCGTCGACGCCCTGCGCGATGGCCGCCTCAAAATAGCCTTGCGCGCCGCCGCTGCACCATGCCACTTTACTGATGTTTCTGTTTGCCTCCCCGATGACTTGCGGGGCGCGCTGCAAGGCTTGCCCGACCTGTGCGGCAAATTGCGCGAGCGTCTGCGGAGACGCCAGCTCGCCGAGGCACGCAATATTCTGCTCGCCGAACCGGCCTTGCTCCGTCAACCCCAGCAATTTGCCAAGTTGCGCGTTGTTGCCCAGTTCGGGATGCGCATCGAGCGGCAGGTGATAGGCCAGCAGGCTCACATCGTTGCGCAGCAACTGGGCGATGCGCCGCTTCTTGATGCCGGTTATCGCGGCATCCTCGTTGCGCCAGAAATAACCGTGATGCGCCAGGAGCGCATCCGCGCCCCATGCAATCGCGGCATCCAGCACCTGTTGCGAAGCCGTCACGCCGGTGGCGATGCGCCGCACTTCCGCGCGCCCTTCCACCTGCAAACCGTTCGGGCAGTAATCCTTGAACAGCCCGGTTTGCAACAGGCTTGCGTTATAATTGCGCAATTCGTCGAGCAGCATGAGTTTCCTTTAATCTGAAGCGAGCCCCTTGCAGGGTAAATCCAAAACGCGAGTTAATCATACCATGCGTAAACACTGGCTCTTATTCACCCAAACCGTCACCGTCGCGCTCGCGCTGCTGTTCATCGTGCAGACGCTCAAACCGGAACTGCTGCCGAACGCGGCGCGCAGCGGGGTGGTCACGCTGTATGAAAGCGCGCCGCAAGCGGTGGAGGACAAAAATCTGGCCACGGGGCTAAGCGCTGCCGCGCAAAAAGCCATGCCCGCCGTGGTGAATATCTTCACCAGCACCATCATCAAGACCCCGATCCATCCCTTTATGGACGACCCGCGCTTCCGTTTTTTCTTCGGCGACCCGTGGGATGATGTGCCGCAAAGCAGTTCCAGCCTCGGCTCCGGCGTGATCGTCAGCCAGGATGGCTACATCCTGACCAACCACCATGTCGTGGAGGCCGCCGACCAGATCGAGGTCGCGCTGGCCGATGGCCGCAAGGCCAAGGCGCATGTGGTCGGATCCGACCCGGAAACCGACCTCGCCGTCATCAAGATCGAACTGCCCGGCAAGCTTCCCGCCATCACTTTCGGTCACCCGGAGCGGGCGCAGGTCGGCGATATGGTGCTTGCGATCGGCAATCCGTTCGGCGTAGGGCAGACCGTCACGATGGGTATCATCAGCGCGCTCAAGCGCGACCACCTGGGGCTGAACACTTTCGAGAATTTCATCCAGACCGATGCCGCGATCAACCCCGGCAATTCCGGCGGCGCGCTGGTGGACGTGAACGGCAACCTGATCGGCATCAATAGCGCGATTTATTCGCCGAACGGCGGCTCGCTGGGCATCGGCTTTGCCACCTCCGCCAATACCGCGAAAAAAACCATGGAGCAGATCATCCAGAGCGGTTCCGTAACGCGCGGCTGGATCGGCGCGGGGGTGCAGGAATTGACTCCCGAACTGGCCGAATCCTTCAAGCTGGGCAGCACCAAGGGTGTACTGATCACCGAAGTAATACGCAACAGCCCGGCGGAACAGGCAGGCATCAAGACCGGCGATATCCTGATTGCGATAGACGATCAGGCCATCGACGACTGGAACACCATGCTGGAAACCGTGGCCAACTTGCCGCCCGGCAAGGCTGTCACGGCCAGGCTGATGCGCAATGGAGCAGCGACAAGTTTGCTGGTCAAAATCGGCAAGCGGCCAAAACCAAGGGAGCCGTAGCCGCATGGCAAACTGAGGTAGTCTGAAGAAAATGAAAAAGCCGCCATATAGCGGCTCTTTCATTTGCGCGATTGTTTTTTTACGCCGGCTTCGTCTTCCCCTTGACCATCCAGCTCGCAACCACAATGCCCGCCTCGTAGAGCAGCCACAGCGGGATCGCCAGCATGAATTGCGAAACCACGTCCGGCGGGGTGAAAATCGCGCCGAGGATGAATGCGCCGACGATCACGTAGGAGCGGATATCCCTCAGCTTCTCGACACCGACGATATTCATGTGCACCAGCAGCACGACCGCCACCGGCACCTGAAAGGTGACCCCGAACGCCACGAACATGCCGAGCACGAAGCTGAGGTATTTGTCGATATCGGTCATCACCGCAACACCCTGCGGCGCGGAGGCGGTGATGAAACCGAACACCACCGGGAATACCGCGAAGTAGGCGAACGCCATGCCGCAAAAAAACAGCAGCGTGCTGGCGACGATGAGCGGCACGACCAGGCGCTTCTCGTGCGCATACAGGCCGGGCGCGACGAACCGCCATACCTGGTAAAGGATGTAAGGCAACGCGATCAGCAAAGCGGCCATCATCGCGACCTTGAGCGGCACGAAGAACGGCGTGGTGACATCGGTGGCGATCATCTGCCCGCCTTTGGGTAGTTTCGCCAGCAGCGGTTGCGCCAGCAGCGCGTAGAGGTCGGAGGCCCACGGAAACAGGCAGATGAACACCAGCAGCAAGGCCACGGCAACATGCAGCAAGCGGGTGCGCAGTTCGATCAGGTGCGCGATAAAGCTTTCACTGATACCCATCAAACTGGCTTGCTTGGCGTGGTGGAAGATTGTGCAGCGGACTGTTCGTCGGACGCGTCGGGTGATCTACCCAACTGCGCATCCAGTATTTTCTGTTCCAGTGACAGCCTGGCCTCTTGCGTGGCTTGCTCGATGGCGGTGATTTCCTTGCTGATGGTGCCGCGCAATTGTTTTGCCTCTTCAATTGCCATGTCGTTCGCGATGTCGTTCTTGACGCTATGCACATAACGCTGCATCCGCCCCCATAAATTCCCTGCCGTGCGCGCCACTTTGGGCAACCGCTCCGGGCCGATGACGATAAGCGCCACCAGCATGATAATCATCAACTCGGAGAATGCGATGTCAAACATTCGTGTTCGACTTGTCTTTCGTCTGCGTTTTCGACGTTACTTCGCCTTCAATGGCCTGCCCGTCCTGCTGGGCCTGCTTGGGCTCATCGTCGCGCACGCCTTCCTTGAAGTTTTTCACCGCGCCACCCAGGTCGCTGCCGATGTTGCGCAGCTTCTTGGTGCCGAATATCAATATAACGACCAGCAATACGATCAGCCAATGCCAAATACTTAAACCGCCCATCACGTTCTCCTCAGATAATTGACTGTTAACCGCGCCGCACCATCGGCGGAATGCTGCCGCCGCCGATGATATGGATATGTAAATGCAATACCTCCTGCCCGCCGCCCTTGCCGGTGTTGATCACGGTGCGGAAGCCGTTTTCCAGGCCCTGCTCCCGAGCCAGTTTCGGCGCCAGCAGCAGCATTTTGCCCAACAGCGGCGCATGCTCCTCCCCGGCATCCAGCAACGAAGCCAAATGCAGCTTCGGGACCAGCATGAAATGCACCGGCGCAACCGGATTGATGTCGTGGAACGCCAGCACCTGGTCGTCTTCATACACCTTGCGGCAAGGGATTTCGCCGCGTGCGATCCTGCAAAAAATACAATCGGTCATTGATACCCCTCAAACTTCCAACCCCTCCTAACCTCCCCTTGTCAGGGGGGAGTACGCCGCTGTTCCTCCCCTGACAAGGGGAGGCTGGGAGGGGTTATTCTTTCCGGCTTTGCTTCTCGGCGATGCCCGACAACCCCTCGCGGCGCGCCAATTCGTTCAATACATCATCCGCGCTCAGGCCATGCTGCGCCAGCAATATCATGCAATGAAACCACAAATCGGCGGTTTCATATACCAGATGGGTTTTGTCGCCCCCTTTGCTCGCCAGAATCACCTCGGTCGCTTCCTCGCCGATTTTCTTCAATATCGCGTCTTCGCCCTTGCTGAACAGTTTTGCGACATAAGAGCTTTCCGGCGCTGCCTGCCTGCGCGCTTCCAGCGTTTCCGTCAGCCGTTGCAGAATATTCTGGTTCATTGGGTTCATTTCTTGTAAATCTCGTCGGGAGATTTCAGCACCGCATCCGTTTCTACCCACTTCCCTTTTTCCAAATGGCGGTAGAAACAGCTCTCGCGTCCGGTATGGCAGGCGATACCGCCTTGTTGCTCGATTTGCAGCAGAATCGCATCGCCATCGCAATCCAGCCGGATTTCTTTCACTTTCTGGATATGCCCGGATTCCTCGCCCTTGTGCCATAGCTTCTTGCGCGAGCGCGACCAATACACCGCCTCGCCTTTCTGCCAGGTCAGCCTCAATGCCTCGCGATCCATCCACGCCACCATCAACACCCGCCCGCTAACGGCATCCTGCGCGATGGCCGACACCAAGCCATCTTCGGACCAATTCACCTTGTTCAGCCACGCTTCACTCATAACCGCACCTCCGACACGTTACTGGCGCAGCCAGCCGTTTGCGGGAGGAGGTGCGATGCGGTTATTCCCGCACCCGCCGCTTTCGCGCACCGTGTCATAACCGCACCTCGATTCCCTGCTGCGCCATGAATTCCTTGGCCTGCTGCACGGTGTATTCGCCAAAGTGGAAAATGCTGGCCGCCAGCACCGCGTCCGCTCCGCCGAGTTTCACGCCGTCGGCCAGATGTTGCAAATTGCCCGCCCCGCCGCTGGCGATCACCGGGATATCCACCCGATCCATGCTGGTCAGCAGGATCTCGCCCGCGCCCAGGTTCTGCATTTTCTTCGCCCATTCCACCACATCCAGCCCGGTTGCGTTGCGTCCGCCGTGCGTGAATACTTCCCAACGGTTCGGCGCAACCTGCTTCGCGTCGATCGCCACCACGATGCACTGCGAACCGTAACGTCCGGCGGCATCCGCGACCAGTTGCGGATTCAGCACCGCGGAGGTGTTGATGCTGACCTTGTCGGCTCCGGCATTCAGCAAATTGCGCACATCGCCGACCTCGCGCACCCCGCCGCCGACGGTCAGCGGAATGAATACCTGCGAGGCGACCTGCTCGATAATGCGGAAAATGATCCCCCGGTCGTCCGAGCTGGCGGTGATGTCGAGAAACGTCAGCTCGTCCGCGCCCTGCTCGTCATAGCGGCGCGCGATCTCCACCGGATCGCCGGCATCGCGCAGCTCGACAAAACTCACGCCCTTGACCACGCGTCCCGCCGTGACATCGAGACAGGGAATGATGCGCTTCGCCAGCATGGTTAACGTGAAACTCGCGAAGCGATTCGTTCGCCTCCTCTCCCGCAAGCGGGAGAGGATTGAGGTGGCGGCCATGACACGGCGTGGCGGAGCCTCCGGGACGGGAATGGCCGCCTCACACCCGCTCTCGCAATCGGCTGTCTTCGCCAGTAACGTGTCGCGGGATGTGAGGTAACGGTCATGGCGCGAATCATAGCCTGAATCAGTGTCGTCATGACCGTTACTGCGCCGCTCCGGTCAACTCATCGGCCAGCGCCTGCGCCGCCCTGAAATCCAGCGTGCCTTCGTAAATCGCGCGCCCGGTGATCGCGCCGGTGATGCCCTCGGACTGCACCGCGCACAGCGCGCGCACATCGTCCAGATTGGTGATGCCGCCGCTGGCGATCACCGGCACATGCAGCGGGCCGGCCAGTTCAACGGTGGCCGGAATGTTCACGCCGGACAGCATGCCGTCGCGGCCGATGTCTGTATAAATGACGGCTTCCACGCCAT
>JACPEI010000020.1 GCA_016183575.1 Nitrosomonadales bacterium
CGCCATGAAATGGAAAAAGCCCTGCGCCTGCTGGCCAAGGGCGAGAGTCCTGAAAAGGTGCTGGAAGCAATGAGCAGCGGCCTGACCAACAAATTCCTGCACGCGCCGACCCATGCGCTGAACCAGGTGCACGGCGATGACCGCGAGGCATTCCTCGATATCATCCATCGTCTGTACCACCTGCACACCGACGAATGATTCCGATTAGTTTGTTAGGTCGTCATTCCCGCGCAGGCGGGACTCCAGCAAGAAAAAGCATCCCGCGCAGCGGCCGGCATGGTTTTGTCCTGCCACGCAGAAACCTATTGAATCATCTGGATTCCCGCCTGCGCGGGAATGACGCAGCTTTGCGGTCTATTTGATATGAAACCCAACATCGCCGCCAAGCTCGCTCAACTGAGCGAGCGCCTGCATGAAGTCGACCAGCTGCTGAGCACCGAAGAAGCCACGCGGAATATGGACGGGTTCCGCAAGCTCAGCCGCGAGCGCGCCGAACTCGAACCGGTGGTGTCGCTGTACCACGCCTACCAGACTTGCCTGGCCGACATCGCGACCGCGAAGGAGATGGCGGATGATCCGGAGATGAAGGAGTTCGCGCAGGCCGAAATCGAGCAGGGCGAGGAACGACTCGCGCAACTCGATAGCGAATTGCAGAAGCTGTTGCTGCCCAAAGATCCCAACGACGAGCGCAGCGTGTTTCTCGAAGTGCGCGCCGGAACCGGCGGTGACGAGGCGGCTTTGTTCGCCGGCGATTTGTTCCGCATGTATTCGCGCTTTGCCGAACGCAGGCGCTGGCAGGTCGAGGTGATTTCGGAAAGTCCCGGCGAAATGGGCGGCTACAAGGAAATCATCGCCCGCATCGCCGGACCGGGCGCGTACTCGGTGCTGAAGTTCGAATCCGGCGCGCACCGCGTGCAGCGCGTACCGACGACCGAAACGCAGGGCCGCGTGCACACCTCGGCGTGCACCGTCGCGGTGATGCCGGAAGTGGACGAGGTGGATGACGTGGTGCTGAACCCCGCCGACCTGCGCATCGACACGTTCCGCGCCTCCGGCGCGGGCGGGCAGCATATCAACAAGACCGATTCCGCGGTGCGCATCACCCACCTGCCGACCGGCGTGGTGGTCGAGTGCCAGGACGGCCGCTCGCAGCACCAGAACAAGGCGCAGGCGATGCGCGTGCTGGCGGCGCGCATCCTGGACGCGCAGGTGCGCGAACAAAACGCCAAGATCGCCGCGACGCGCAAGAGCCTGGTCGGCAGCGGCGACCGCTCCGAGCGCATCCGCACCTACAACTTCCCGCAAGGCCGCGTCACCGACCACCGCATCAACCTCACGCTGTACAAGATGGACGCGATCATGGACGGCGACATCGGCGAACTCACCGGCGCGCTGATGGCCGAGCATCAGGCCGAACAGCTTGCCGCGATGGCGGAAGAGAGTATCTAGGCCGCTATGCATCTTGACCATGCCGCATGAGCGGGGTAGTGTTCAGCACATGACTAGCCAGACAAAATAGTTTCAACTCCAACGAGTGCTAAATATACCAGTGGGAAGATGAACAATCCGAGCTTGGCTCCTTTTGCATACACAGTACGAACGACATGCCGACTATCAGCCAATTCTTCGGGATCATCATTCGAATGTTCTGGAGAGAACATGCGCCACCTCACTTTCATGCACTGTATGGTGAGTACGAAGCCTTGATAGACATTCGCACGCTGGAAATCATCGAGGGTGGTTTGCCGAAACGTGCGCAGGCAATGGTGCTTGAATGGGCAGCGCAGCATCGGGAAGAGTTAATGGAGGACTGGAATCTATGTCAATCGAGACAGCTACCAAAGAATATCGCCCCGCTGGAATAGCGGCGCCAGCGCCTTGGCGAGTACGAGCAGTCAGCGTGCTACCGGAGCATCGACTCTCCGTCACATGCAACGATGGCACAAGTGGCATTGTCGACATGTCTCGCTTGGTTGCAAGCGAGCAGGCAGGCATCTTTGCAGCACTAAAGGATGAAAAATTATTCAATCAAGTCAGCATCGAACTCGGTGCGCTTACTTGGCCGAATGGTGCCGACCTTGACCCTGCCTGGCTGCATGAAGAAATTAGGGGGAATAAAACGTGGTCTGTCCCCGATTGATTTAGGCGGTATTTTTGTAATTTCCGTCTCCCTTATCTCAGCACATCATTTTGTTTTGGCTCTTCAAGGCAGAAAAAGTGAAGAACAACAGATTTTGTAGGAACAGAAAATGCCAATTCCTTTGATACCAATTATTTCGGCCATTGCTGCAGGTGGCTCACTAGTACCTCATGCTGCTGGCGGCTTGATCGTTACGAGCGCAAGTGGGTATGTTGCTGGAACATACTTAAGCACCGCTGCTATAGGCGGGCTAATCGCAACTGCATCGACAACTTTGGGCGCAGGAGCGCTTTACCTTTCTGGTGCAGCGGCAAGCATTGTCGGTAGCGCTGGAATCTTTGGCACAACAATCGGTGCATCTGGCATTACTGGAGCATTAATGTCTGCCGGCATTATTTCTTCAACGCCTATTTGGGTTCCAATTGCAGTCGGCGGCGCAGCGCTAGGTTGCGGCTACGGGAGCTACCGTCTTCTGAGACTGCGAAAAAAAATCAACGCAACACCCGTGGGCCAAGAAGTACAATTCACGGAAACTGAAGCGAAGATCGTTGAAAATCTCGTCAAGCTACTTGGAAAGAAAGACAACCCAGATGAGAAGGCCTAACACTGCGCTCCAAGGGACGTTAACAGGCTATGATCGAATTTCACGAGCGTTTGGATTACCTTGCCAAGCAGCTGCGACAGTTGCTTGAGGCAGATGCCATTCGGTATCGCGAGTGGCCACCCGAGAACACTGCGCATCTGCGGAATGCAGCCGGTGTCTACCATTTTTTCAGGATCGACAATGAGGCAAAGACATCGCTATACGTTGGCAAAGCCACCGTCTCTACCGCCGGGTGGAGTCTGTACAAGCGGATGGCGCAACATTTTCAACCATCGCAGCGTAATGCGCTCGCAGGTTTGCTTGCACGAACTCAAAAGATCACTGGCCTTGAGGCTGTCGAGTCGTTGAGAAAACAGAATGTCTTTGTTCAGTGGCTCTGCATCCCTGAAGATGAGGGACAGTCAGCAGTGGCGTCCTTCGAAAATTTCGCAAAATCGGTTCTTCAGCCAAAATATACAAAGGAGTAGGAGAGCAGTATGAAGAAAATTGCAGATAATCCTTTTTGGTTACGTGTAGCGCCAATTTTATTGTTCGCATTGCTTGGAGGCACTCCGGCTCAAGCCGCGAAGCCATTCGATCTTGATGGGTTTAAGGATATCAAGCTTGGATCAAGCACTTCCGAGATGGCAGCGAAGGGGTTTAAGTGCGTTGATGATTATCACAGCTGTCAGCTCAAAGATGGCGTGGAAAACAAGCGGACGCTCTTTGGCCAACCTACAAGAATTGGAGCTAACTACACGGATAATGTCATCGATGATATTGATGTAACAATCGACATCACAGATGACGAAATGATCAAGCAATTTACGTCGGCATTGGGAGAACCTATGACACATGATTATGTCTCCTTCGCGGGCTATAAAATTCGGCAATTCATATGGGTGTCGACAGATAAGGCCTCAATTGTTGTAACGAAAAATCTGGACAAGTCCCACGAGAAAAACATTTTCGGTCAGATTGTGCCAATAAACTTTTCGTCGGCAAATTATCTCAGCACGAAAAAAACATCCGACCTTCTCGAAGAGGTTAAAAAGGGGAAGCTGGATAAAAGTGATTTTTAGCGATTGGGGAGTGCCATTGGAGCCAGGCTCCGGAATAATAGGGGAGTGCGCCAGCACAAACTGGCAAGTGATAGTCGGTGAAAGTCCGATACAAGAAAGGAGAAGCGAACCGTCTTGGCCGCGCGAACAAATGGGCGAACAAATGGGGACAGACCACGTTTTTGTTCTGAATAACTATTCAGTCCACACCTAATCTGGCTCATGCCGCACACCCTCAAATCCATCCTGACACACGATAAAGCCGCGCTGAAATCCGCGCTGTCGCTGGATTCCAGCAGCGCGCGCATCGAGGTGCAATGCCTGCTGCAAACCGTGTTGCAGGTGAACCGTGCTTACCTGCTCACCCATCCTGAACAAATCCTCGATGCTGAACAGCAGGCACGCTACGCAGCGCTGCTCGAGCGGCGCCTGCGCGGCGAACCTCTCGCTTACATCCTCGGCGAGCGCGAGTTCTTCGGGCTGAATTTCAAGGTGACGCCCGCGACGCTGATCCCGCGACCCGATACCGAACTGCTGGTGGAGCTGGCGTTGCAGCGCATCCCGAAACCCCTCCCAGCCTCCCCTTGTCAGGGGAGGAGTGTGGATAAGTACCGCGTGCTGGACCTCGGCACCGGCAGCGGCGCGATTGCGCTTTCCATCGCCCATGCGCGGCCGAATATCGAAGTGACGGCGGTGGATGCTTCGCAGGAGGCACTGGGCGTGGCGCGGGAGAATGCGCGGCGGCTGGATATCGGCAATGTGCGCCTGCTGCGCAGCGACTGGTTTGCGGCACTGGCTGACGAACGCTTCGACCTGATCGTGTCGAACCCGCCGTATATCGCCAACGGCGACGCGCATCTCGCGCAGGGCGACCTGCGCTTCGAGCCGCGCGCCGCGCTGGCTTCCGGTGCGGACGGGCTGGACGATATCCGCCGCATCGTCGCGGATGCGAAGGAGCATCTCCATCCCGGCGGCTGGCTGTTGTTTGAGCACGGTTACGACCAGGCCGGACGGGTGCGCGAACTGCTCGGTGCGGCGGGGTACGCCGAGGTGTTTTCGGCGCTCGATCTGGCGGGCATCGAGCGGGTGAGCGGCGGACTGGCTTGCTGATGGGTGTATTCGAAAGTATTGGTCAAAGAAGTAGGGCGGAAAAGCGTAGCGCCGTCCGCCGCATGTAGTAATCTTGGTTATGACTAAGCATTCGGCGGATAACGCCTTCGGCTCATCCGCCCTACGTAAGATGCCAATATTTTTGGTTGTACCCGCCCCTGACAGACTGTTTGTCAGCCCCCGGCCTTTCCGGCATAATTCACCCCGCCGTTCAAACCGATGGGAGAGCGTGTCGGCCAGTATCGTTTCACGGACTGGGACACCGCCGAAGGCGTAACACCCGTAACCGCTCAGGCATAAAGAACCATTGGGACAGGCAAATCTGGAGAGCGTCGGATTGGGATTTATGGAAACATCCAAAACCGACCACCGAAGGGGCACGCAATGCGAATTGCAATCTCTCAGGTACCAAGGACAGATGGGGCGCAGCACGATTTCGTGCTGCGCCTTTTTTATTCCCGAAATTTTTTCACAGGATCATCATGCTTAAACGAACTCCGCTGAATGAAGCACACCGCGCGATGGGCGCAAAAATGGTCGATTTCGGCGGCTGGGATATGCCGGTGAACTACGGTTCGCAAATCGACGAGCACCACCAGGTGCGCAACGATTGCGGCATGTTCGACGTGTCGCATATGCGCGTGGTGGACATCAAGGGCAAGGGCGTGCGCGACTTCCTGCGCTACCTGCTGGCGAACAATGTGGACAAACTCACCGTTCCCGGCAAGGCGCTATATTCCTGCATGCTGCTGGAAAATGGCGGGGTGATCGACGACCTGATCGTGTATTTCATGGAAGAGCAGTGGTTCCGCATCGTGGTGAATGCGGGCACCGCCGACAAGGACATCGCGTGGATGAGGCAGCAGGCCGCCGAACACGCGAAGGCGCACCCCGAATGCTACGCAAAAAGCGAAGGCGGCGCGGAAAGTGAAAGTTGCGCAGAAAGCGAAGCTCTGGCTCCGGAGGAAGCAGTCAGGAGAATACCGAATGCCTATCTGTTTGGAGATATGAGCCAGGAAGAGGCCGCGGCTCTCATATTTGAAAAACAGGACGAAGAATCTGCGGAAAAGCCGCCGCTGGAGATCGCCGACCACCCCGAGCTGTCGATCATCGCGATCCAGGGGCCGAAAGCCAAGGAAAAGCTCTGGGCGGCGATGCCCGGCAGCCAGCAACTGACCGAGAAACTCGCGCCTTTCAGCGCCGTCGTGGTCGGCACGATGTTCATTGCGCGCACCGGCTATACCGGCGAAGATGGTTTCGAGGTGGTGCTCCCCTCCATTGCCGCGCCGTATTTCTGGAACTCGCTGGCGGACAAGGGCGTCGAGCCTTGCGGGCTGGGCGCGCGCGATACCTTGCGCCTCGAGGCCGGCATGAACCTGTACGGACAGGACATGGACGAAAGCGTGAATCCGCTGGAGTCCGGCCTCGCGTGGACGGTGGACCTGAAGAGCGAGCGCGACTTCATCGGCAAGGCAGCGCTGCTCGCCAACCCGCCTTCGCGCAAGCTGGTCGGGCTGGTGCTGCAGGATCGCGGCGTGTTGCGCGGCCACCAGAAAGTGCACACCGCGCACGGCGAAGGCGAAATCACCAGCGGCAGTTTTTCGCCCACCCTGAACCAGTCGATCGCGCTGGCGCGCGTACCGCAAGAGGTGCAGATCGGCGATGAGGTGCAGGTGGCGATCCGCGATAAAATGCTGACGGCGAAAGTAGTGAAGTATCCGTTCGCACGCGACGGCAAGGGACTGATTTAAAAATGTAAGTTGGGTTAGGCGCGGTTTTATGCGCCGTAACCCAACATGCGCAATGTCGGGTTACGCGACAAAACCGCTAACCCGACCTACGGGATTATCGATTAACTATTGGAGAACAGCATGAGCAATCCCAACAACCTGAAATACACCGCCTCCCACGAATGGGTCAGGAGCGAAGCCGACGGCACCATCAGCATCGGCATCACCCAGCACGCGCAGGAACTGCTGGGCGACATGGTGTTTGTCGAAACCCCGGCAGTGGGGCGCAAGCTCAAGGCCAAGGAAGAATGCGCGGTCGTGGAATCGGTCAAGGCCGCCGCCGACGTGTACGCGCCGGTTTCCGGCGAAGTTGTCGCGGTGAACAGCGAACTGGACAGCGCGCCGGAAAAAATCAACGATGATCCCTACGCCGCATGGATGTTCAAAATGAAGCCCGACAACGCGGCGGACGTCGCCGCGCTGATGGATGCAGCGGCGTATCAGGCCGTTGTGGATAGCGAAGCACATTAAAACCAGGATCGGGGAGCGAGGATTGAGGAGCGACAAACCTGCTCTTCGATCCTCGCTCCTCGATCCTCAATCCTGAGGATCAATATGCCCTTCATCCCCCATACCGAAACCGACATCAGCCAGATGCTCGCCAGCATCGGCGCAAAAAATATCGACGCGCTGTTTGACGAAATTCCCGCCGCGCTGCGCAGCGGCAAGCTGACCGCCATCGGCGACGGGCTGAACGAGATGCAGGTAACGCGCCTGATGCACGAGCGCGCCGCACAGGACAGCCAGCCGCTCAACTTCATCGGTGCGGGCGCGTATGAGCACCACATCCCCGCCGCAGTCTTGGAGATCGCCACGCGCGGCGAGTATTACACCGCTTATACGCCGTACCAGGCCGAGGCCAGCCAAGGCACGCTGCAAACCCTGTACGAATACCAGACCATGATCGCGTCGCTGACCGGCATGGATGTGTCCAATGCCAGCCTGTACGACGGCGCGTCCGCATTGGCCGAGGCGATCCTGATGGCGGTGCGCGCGCACAAGACTTCGCGCCGCGTGCTGCTGCCCGCCAGCGTCAGCCCGTTGTACCGCAGCGTGGCGCGCAGCATCGTCAAGTTGCAGGACATCGAGCTGGTGGAAATCCCGTTCGACATCGCGACCGGCACCACCGATCTCGATGCATTGCAGCAGCACGCCGGCAGCGATATCGCCGCGCTGGTCATCCCGCAGCCGAACTTCTTCGGCGCGCTGGAAGATGTCGATGCGCTGACCGCCTGGGCGTATGCGCAGGGCGCGCTGGCCATCGGGCTGGTAAACCCGCTGACGCTGGCCTTGCTCAAAGCTCCGGGACAGTGGGCGGAAAAAGGCGCAGACATCGCGGTCGGCGACGGCCAGCCGCTCGGCGCGCCGCTGTCCAGCGGCGGCCCGTATTTCGGCTTCATGTGCTGCAAGCAGGCGCTGGTGCGCCAGATGCCGGGGCGCATCATCTGCCGCACCGTCGATCTGGACGGCAAGCCGGGCTTCACGCTGACGCTGCAGGCGCGCGAGCAGCATATCCGCCGCGCCAAGGCGACCTCCAACATCTGTTCAAACCAGGGGCTAATGGTCACGGCGGCGACCATCCACATGGCGCTGCTGGGCAGCGACGGGCTGCGCCGCGCTGCCGCAGCCTCGCATGCCAACACGCAGGCCCTTGCGGTGCAGGCCAGCGGCGTGCCCGGCGTGAAACGCCTGTTCGGCGCGCCGCATTTTCATGAGGTGGTGTTGCATTTGCCCGGCTCTTCCGCCAGAGTGCTGGAAAGCATGGCCGGTCAGGGCATCTCGGGCGGTTACGATCTGCAACCGCATTACCCGCAACTGGGCAACGCGATTCTGGTGTGCGCGACCGAGACCAAGACTGTCGAGGATATTCAACGCTATGTGGCGGCGTTGCGCCACGCGCTTCACTAAAGGAGAACAACATGGCACACAGTACGACACTCGGCGGCAATCCCGTGCAACTGAACGGCGACTTTCCCAAGGCAGGGCAGACCGCACCGGAATTTTCGCTGGTGGGCCAGGACTTGCAGGACATCACGCTGGAAAGCTTCGGCAGCAAGCGCAAGGTGCTGAACATCGTGCCGAGCCTGGATACGCCAACCTGCGCAGCTTCCGAACGGCGTTTCAACCAGATCGCCAGCAGCTTGGACAATACCGTGGTGATCACCATCTCCGCCGATTTGCCGTTCGCCCAGTCGCGCTTCTGCGCCAGCGAAGGCCTGGACAACGTGGTCAACCTGTCCCTGATGCGCGGCCGCGAATTTCTGCGCAACTACGGCGTGGAAATCGCCAGCGGTGTGCTGGTCGGGCTTGCTACCCGCGCCGTGATCGTGCTGGATGGCAACAACGTGGTGCGCTATACCGAACTGGTCAGCGAGATCAAGAACGAGCCGAATTACGATGCGGCGCTGGCTGCACTGAAATAAAGAACCGGTAGCCCGGATGGAATGCAATGGAATCCGGGATCGTGTGCGCATGCGTATATTTCCCGGATTTCGCTGCGCTACATCCGGGCTACTGTGAATCAAGGAATAGATCATGCTGATTTTTGAACGCTCCCACCCCGGTCGCCGCAATGCGGCACAGGCCCCTCATCATTCTGTCGTCATCGGCGGTCCTTCGACCGGGCTCAGGACAGGCATTCCGGCCGTATTGCTGCGCGAGGATCGGCCGCTGCTTCCGGAAGCCTCCGAGATGGATGTCGTGCGCCATTACACAAGGCTGTCGCAGAAGAATTTTTCGATCGACACGCATTTCTATCCGCTCGGCTCCTGCACGATGAAATACAACCCGCGCGCCTGCAACACGCTGGCGATGCTGCCGAACTTCCTGGCGCGCCATCCGCTCGCGCCGGAAGCCAGCGGGCAGGGCGTGCTGGCCTGTCTTTACGACCTGCAGGAAATTTTGAAAGACGTGAGCGGCATGGCCGGCGTCAGCCTGATGCCGATGGCCGGCGCGCAGGGCGAATTCGCCGGCATCGCGATGATCCGCGCCTACCACGACGCGCGCAATGATATGGCGCGCACCGAGATCATCGTGCCGGATGCGGCGCACGGCACCAACCCGGCGACCGCGGTGATGTGCGGCTACACCGTGAAGGAGATTCCGACCGATGCGAACGGCGACGTCGACCTCGACGCGCTGCGCGCGGCCACCGGCCCGCAGACTGCTGGGCTGATGCTGACCAATCCATCGACATTGGGCGTGTTCGAGAAGCGCATCGCCGACATCCAGAAGATCATCCACGACGCGGGCGGCCTGCTGTATTACGACGGCGCGAACCTGAACGCGATCCTCGGCAAGGTCAAGCCCGGCGACATGGGCTTTGACGTGATCCACATGAACCTGCACAAGACCTTCTCGACGCCGCATGGCGGCGGCGGGCCGGGTGCGGGCGCGGTGGGCGTCGCGCAGCGCCTGCTGCCGTTCCTGCCGCTGCCGGTGGTCGCGAAGGAACCCCCTCCCCAGCCCTCCCCCGCGAGCGAGGGAGGAAGCCATTACCGCTACCTCACAGAAGCCGACCTGCCGCAATCCATCGGTCGCCTGTCCGCCTTCAGCGGCAACATCGGCATCCTGCTGCGCGCCTATGTGTATGCGCGCATGCTCGGCGCGGAAGGCATGCACCGCGTCGCGGAATTCGCGACGCTCAACGCCAACTACCTGATGGCGGAACTGCACAAGGCGGGCTTCACCGTCGCGTTTCCGCAGCGCCGCGCGAGCCACGAGTTCATCGTGTCGATGAAACCGCTCAAGGACGCCACCGGCATCTCCGCGATGGACGTGGCGAAGCGCCTGCTGGACAAGGGTTATCACCCACCCACCACCTACTTCCCGATGCTGGTGCCGGAATGCCTGCTGATCGAACCCACCGAGACGGAATCCAAGGAAACGCTGGACGGCTTCGTCGCCGCGCTGAAGGAAATCCGTGACGAGGCGCATGCCGCGCCGGAACTGGTGAAGGGCGCGCCGCATACGATGCCGGTGCGCCGTCTCGACGACGTAAAAGCCGCGCGCGAACTTGACTTGGCATGGAAGCCCGCTGTCTAATTCGAGCCGGATTTCATATACTTCAGCAGGGCCTGGCGATTCATTTAACCAGAAACGCATTACTTCAGTGAAAGGAGTTCCAATGCTTAACATCAGAGAAATGATTGCCCTAGTACTGGCTGCCGCCGCCCTCGCGGGCTGCGCTTCCGGCCTATCAGGATCGACCTATAGCCGTGACCAGGCAAGGCAGGCCGAGGATGTGCGCATGGCCACGGTTGAGAGCGTGCGCGAGGTGCTGATCGAAGGCACCAAATCGCCCGTCGGCACAACAGCGGGAGCGATAGTGGGAGGCATCGCAGGCAGCAATGTCGGTGCCGGCAAGGGCAGCGCGGTGGGCACCGTGCTGGGCGCTGTGACAGGAGGAGTGGTAGGCTCTGCCATCGAAGAAGGCGCGACCCGCCAATCCGCCATGGAAATTACCGTCAAATTCGATGACGGCAGGCTGATCGCGGTGACCCAGGCAGGGGATGAGAAATTTCGACCCGGCGACAGAGTGCGCGTGCTGACCGGCAGCGGTGTGACGCGCATCAGCCATTAACCGGAATAATTCGTTTCAAAACAGCAATCGCTTGGGAGGGTACATTCCATGCACCCTACATGGTTATTGTTGCTTTGAACCTGAAAAACGCCGTTGGAATTTGCGGGCGGGCCATGCCAGCGAATCACTTGGCTTTAGTGCGCATCCGCATATGTAATTTCGTGGCCTCGCCGACTTCGATGCGTTCGTATTCCGCGATCACCTGCGCCCCCAGCAACAGCAGCGCGGCGGCCACTTCCAGGCTGATCAGCACGACGATGGCCGTAGTCAGCGAGCCATACACCACACTCACTTGCGACAGCGTGCCGAAATACCAGCGCAGCACGAAGCGGACGACTTCCCACAGCAGGCCGGCCGTGGCGCCGCCGATCAGCGCGTGCTTCACCGACAGCCTGCCTACCGGCATGAAGTAATAGATCGCGGAGATCAGCAGGATTTCCCCGATGAGGCCGACGCCATAGATCAGCAAGTGCGAGAAGCCGGTCAGCGACCAACTACGCCCCAGCAGGACGAAACTCTCGGCGCCCATCGACACCAGATCGGCGATCACGATTGCGCCCACGAACAGCACCGTGCTGATAAAAACGATGTAGCCGAAGGGCAGCAGCAGGGAAACGAGGAAGTGCCGCGAAGCCGAGCGAGCTGAAAAACAGCATCGTGATCAGCAGTACGCAGCCGATCACCGTGCGGTGATCGAGGAACGCCTTCAGCTCCGCCACCAGTGCCTTGCCTTCGCCCGGCGCCACATATTCCATCGCCCTGCGCAACGTTGCCAGCAGCACGTCCTGGTCGATCACATGCGACAGCGCGATCACCATCAGGATCAGCAGCGGCACGATCGAGAGCAGCGCGTAATAGGCGACGGCGCCCGCAAGCAGCAGACCCTGGTTGGCCTTGAAGGCTTTCAGCACCTGAAGCGCAAAGGCGGCCGGGTTTCTTAGGACATGTGCTGTTCTGGGGTCAATGAGCTTCATGGGTGGTCAAGGTTAGCAGGTTGATTTTATCGCGGCGGGCGATTAATTTAATCTGCGTTCCCCCGGCCCTGTTCTGCCAGTTTGCTGTGGCGGATGGAATAGGTGAAATAGACGATCAGGCCGATGCTCAGCCAGACGAGGAAACGCAGCCAGGTCTGGGCGGGCAGGAAGGCCATCAATCCCGCGCAGGAAATCATGCCGAGTAGCGGAAACAGCGGATTGAGCGGGTTCTTGAACGGGCGGTGCAGAAGCGGCTGGCGGATGCGCAATACAATCACACTCAGGCAGACCAGCACGAAGGCCGCCAGCGTGCCGATGTTGACCAGCTCCGCCAGCGCGCCGAGCGGGAACAGTCCGGCGGCCAGCGACATGATGATGCCGGTGATGACAATGACGCGCACCGGGGTTTGCGTGTTTTGGTTGACCTTGGACAGGAACGGTGAGAGCAGGCCGTCGCGCGACATCGCCAGGATGATGCGCGTGAGGCCATAGTAAAGCACCAGCATCACGGTGGTCAGCCCCGCGATGACGCCGGTGGCAACCAGCGCCGATGCCCATTTGTAGCCGAGCAGTTGCAGCGCATGGGAAACCGGCGAGGAGACGCCGAGTTCGGTGTAGGGCACAATGCCGGTCAGCAGGCCGGACACGATGATGTAGATCACGGTGCAGAACGCGAGCGAGGCGATGATGCCGATCGGCACGTCGCGTTGCGGGTCTTTGGCTTCTTCCACCGCCGTCGAGACGGCATCGAAACCGACATAGGCGAAGAACACCAGCGATGCCCCTGCCAGCACGCCGGTGGTCTTGCCGTCGGGCAGGGTGTTGAACCAGCCGTAGGGCATAAACGGCTGCCAGTTGGCCGGATCGACGTTGAATGCGGCGATACCGACGAACACGGCGATGGCCAGCACCTTGACGAAAACCATCGCGGTGTTGAGTTGCGCGCTTTGCTTGATGCCGACGATCAGCAGCCCCATCAGGATCAGGATGATGGCGGCGGCGGGCAGGTTGATCAACCCGCCCAGCTCCGGCGCTTTGGTGAGCATGTCCGGCAACCCCATGCCCATCGCGGAAAGCGCATTGTTGAAATATCCCGACCAGCCGTTGGCGACCGCCGCCACCGACACGCTGTATTCCAGCAGCAAGATCCAACCGATCACCCACGCGACAATTTCGCCGAACGCGACATAGCTGTAACCGTAGGCGCTGCCGCAGCCGCCGACGGCGGCGGCCAGTTCCGCATAGGCCAGCGCGGCGAAGGCGCAGGCGAAGCCGGAGATGACGAACGACAGCACCACCGCCGGCCCTGCCTGGTTGGCGGCGGCGATGCCGGTCAGCACGAAGATGCCGGTGCCGATGATCGCGCCGATGCCGAGCAGCGTGAGGTCGAATGCCGTCAGGCATTTCTTCAGGCCGGTGTTTCCGGCTGTGTCATCGGTTGCAACCGGCTTGGTGCGGAATATCGGCAACGGCATGAGGCTCTCCCTGTATTTTTGTGGCGGGATTATGCACCATCGCGCCGCTTGCCGCAGCAAACAACCGCCAGCCAAATGATACAATTCGCGCCTCTCAATCCAGCAAGGTTTTGCGATGCACACACTGATTTGCGGTTCGATGGCCTACGACACCATCATGGTGTTTCCGGATCAATTCAAGAAACATATTCTGCCCGAACAGATTCACATCCTGAACGTGGCGTTTCTGGTGCCGGAGATGCGCCGCGAGTTCGGCGGCTGCGCGGGCAACATCGCCTATAACCTGAAACTGCTCGGCGGCAATCCGCTGATCATGGCGACGGTGGGGGATGACTTTGCCAGCTATACGGTGCGCCTGGAAAAACTCGGCATTTCGCAGCAGCATATCCGCCATGTGCCGGACAGTTTCACCGGGCAGGCGTTCATCACCACCGATCTGGACGACAACCAGATCACCGCGTTCCATCCCGGCGCGATGAGTTTTTCCGAGCGCAACCATGTCGGCGACGCAACGGACATCAGCCTCGGCATCGTCTCGCCGGACGGCCGCGAAGGGATGTTGCAGCACGCGCGCGAATTCCACGAGGCGGGTATCCCTTGGGTGTTTGATCCGGGCCAAGGGATGCCGATGTTCGGCGGGGACGAGTTGCTGCGCTTCGTCGAGCAGGCTGACTATGTGACGGTGAACGACTACGAGGCGCAGCTGTTGCAGGACAAGACCGGCAAAAAAATCGAGGAGCTCGCCAAAGCAACGCGCGCCTTCATCGTGACCCTCGGCGCGCAAGGCTCGACCATCTACGCCGACGGCAAGGAAATCGCGATCCCCTGCGCCAAACCCACCGCGCTGCTCGACCCGACCGGCTGCGGCGACGCGTATCGCGCCGGCCTGCTGCACGGCATCCAGCAAGGCTGGGACTGGGAGACCACCGGACGGCTGGCCTCGCTGCTCGGCACGCTCAAGATCGCCAGCCGCGGCGGGCAGAATCACGCGCCGACCCGCGACGAAATCAAGGCGCAGTTCCAGCAGCACTTCGGTTTTGCCGTGCCGTTGTGACATGAATGTTTCATAGCATCCACACCGCCCTCGTAGGTGCGGATTTATTCGCACGGTTGACCGTGCGAATAAATCCGCACCTACAAACTCGCCAATGGTTTTATATGCTGCTTGGCATCACCCTGCTGCTGACCGGCTGCGCCAGCGATCGCCAAGGCGGCATCGGCGGTGCCGGTAGCGACACCAATGTCGCCGTCATCAAGCTGGGCGTGGTCGAAAGCGTCACCCCCATCGAGCTGGATGCCAGCACTGCCGGCGGCGCTACCCTCGGCAGCGTCTTCGGCCAGGCCGGCGGGGCCAGTTCCGGCGGCGGGCGCGGCTCGGCGGTTGGCTCGATACTCGGAACCGTGCTCGGCGGCACGCTCGGCCAGCAGTCCGGGATCGCCACCAAACCCGGCCTGGAAATCTGGGTCAAGCTGGATGGAGAGGAAGGCAAAAGCACTTACGTGATGCAGCCCGGCAAGCCGGATGCATTCAAGGTCGGCGACCGCGTACGCATGGTGCGCAAGCGGGGCGAAGTGCGCGTCGAGCATGATGCCACGACAGACACGCCGAAAGACGCTCCCAAACCCTGATGGCGGATCAGTCGGTCATCTCAGCGGTTTGGTAAGGTGCAATAAGCGCAGCGCATTGCACCGGATGGTTGCCATGCGGCGCAATGCCCGTTGCCCTTCGACAAGTTCAGGACAGGATTATTGCGCTACGCTGACTCAGCCAACCTGAATGATCTGGTTGAGCCGTTCGCAGACCTGCGCAAACAGGGCGTTGGACAAAGCACCGAGTGGGTGTGCCTTGGCCTTGCGCAAACGCCAGTCGAACGATTTGGGTTGGTGGCAAAGCACGTAGCTGGTTTGCCCGGTCTTTCGTCCTGACGCCTTGCCCACGGCAACAGCAAAGGGATTGTCCGCGTTGTATTCCGCCGTCGTCATGGGCAAGCCGATGACCAGCGAGGTCTTCTCGTTGAAGATGCGCGGCGAGAGCACCAAAAACGGGTGAACATCACGCATTTCGCGCCCAGCCTGCGGATTGCAGTCGATCCAGATGATGTCCTGCCGATCCGGCACCCAGCGTTTGCCACCTGCTGTTTTTGCGGCAGCTACCAACGCTCGGCTCCCAGCGTTTGGGTCGCGGTCATTTGCTCACCGCCGTGGCGCTTGGGATCGTAGGCAGCCAGGCGTTGTTCCAGGGTAAGCCGCGTAGCCTCAAGCGGGGTGATGACAACCTGATCGCCTTCGACCGATACGCGCACGCGCTGGTCGACATGCAGGTGCGCTTCCCGCGCCACCGCAGCCGGTAAACGTACACCCAGGTTGTTGCCCCACTGCTTGATATCCAGAACGGCTTCGGCCATGACATCACTCCTTGCAAAAATGTATAAACGCAAGTCTATACATTTTGAGGCCGGTGGTCAATTCGACACGCTCGGTCACCAATGCTTAGCCACCGGGTTGTTGCAGGCCGCCTGAAACAGCTTGCGGTCGTCCAGCCGGACGGCGCTCATCGGGCCGCCCCACAGGCAGCCGGTGTCGAGCGCGATGACGCGTTGTTCAAGCTTCAACCCCAGCGCCGACCAGTGGCCAAAGATCACGGTTGAATCGCGGCTCTTGCGATCGGGGATGTCGAACCACGGCAGGTAGCCGGGCGGGATGTCCTGCACTTCGCCCTTGAACCTGAATTCCATCTCGCCTGCTGTCGTGCAGATGCGCATGCGGGTGAAGGCGTTGACGATGACGCGCAGGCGTTTGTGGCCGGTCAGACTGTCGTCCCAGTTATGCGGGGCGTTGCCGTACATGCGCGCGAGGAAGGCGGCATAACCGTCGCCGCGCAGCGCGGCCTCGACTTCGCGCGCCAGGCTCCCGGCCTGCGCAACATTCCATTGCGGCAGCAGCCCGGCGTGGACCAGCACGTAGCCGTCCTGCGCATGCAGCAGGCGCTGGTTGCGCAGCCAGTACAGCAGTTCGCCGCGATCCGGCGCATTGAGAACTTCATCCAGCGTGTCGGTGCGGTGCAGTTCCGCGACGCCTTCCGCGACCGCGAGCAGGTGCAGGTCGTGGTTGCCGAGCACGGTGATCGCGCTGTCGCCCAGCGATTTGACCAGCCGCAATACCTCCAGCGAACCCGGCCCGCGGTTCACCAGGTCGCCGACCAGCCACAGCTTGTCCCGCGCCGGATCGAAGCGCACCTGCTCCAGCAGCTGCTGAAGTTCAGCATAACAGCCCTGCACATCGCCCACCGCATAAATCGCCATCGCGTTTTCCCGCCGTGTTTGCTGGTGATCAAATTCGTTTCAGGTATACCGCCATGTCGTGGCCTTTATTCAACAAGGCGGCGAAGATATTCAACAGCTCTCCCGCCAATTTTGCAATGCGATAAACCGGTTTGGCACAGTCGCCTTTCTCGCAAAAGCGCACCCCCCGGGTGCGCACTGCCGCCACGGAAAATCCGCTGCGCTGCGCCAGAGACGCAAGTGACCCAAGGTTGAAGAAGCTGACATGCCCGCCATGCCTGGCGATATGCAGATATTCCCAGCGCGCGCCCATCGCCGCCATGCTCCAGCTCCCCGCATTGCCCGTGCCAACCAACAGGATGCCGCCCGGCCGCAGGATGCGCCGGCATTCCTTCAGCAATTCCTGCGGATGCTGCAAATGCTCGATCACTTCGAACAAGGTGATCGCGTCGAACTGCCCGTCCGCATAACCCGCTTCCTGCAGCAACCCCTGGTGCACCTTCAGCCCCGCAGCCTGTGCCGTGGCGGCGGCCTTGGGAGCGGGCTCGACGCCTTCCGCGCGGAATCCCAGCTTGACGGCCGCATGAAGGAACGCCCCGCTGGAACAGCCCACATCGAGCAGGCGAATTTTCTCGGGGGGCTGCCCGAGCAATATTGCGATCTGGTCGAGAAATTTTTTGCTGCGCCGCAGACGGCCGCCCTCCGAACCTGCCTTGGGCAAGGTGCCCTGCGAATCGTCGAATTCCTGCATGGACTGCCAGTAGTGCGCCTCGGTGCACTGGCTGATCAATTGCCCGCACGCGCTGCAACGCAACAATGCGCCTTCCGGCAAAACATACGCCGTGATTTCCAGCGGCGCATTGCAACCCACCGGGCAAGTATTCAAAAAACGGGATTCCGGATTGTTCATTTCAAATCAGCCTCAATAATTTTGCGGTAGATTGTCTCATACTCGCGCGCCACGTCATCCCAGCCGCGCACAAATTGCGGCGGCGCATCGCTGCGGCGCAGTTGTTTTTCAACCTCATCCGCCCACCGTTCGGCGGATGCATCAAGCGGCACGATCGCCCCGGCATCCGGCGTCACCTGCGCGGCGGCTCCGCACCTATCGGACACGACCACCGGCACGCACGCCGCCATCGCCTCGCTGATCACCATGCCATAGGGCTCAGATCCGGCCGGATGCAACAACAGGTCAAACCCGGCGTAATCAGACTGCTCGCGCCAGCCCAGTAAACGGTAGCCGCCTTGCCAGCCGGCGAACAAATGCCGGATTTCCTCCGGCTGCGGCCCGATCACCCATAGCTCTAACTCATGCCGGTTCCGGCGCAAATGCGCAACGATTTCGACCGCAAGCGGCAGTCCCTTGCGCCGCCATTCCTTGCCGACAAAACCGATTATCCCGTCGCTTGCCGAAACGGTATGCGGAGTGCGCACCGCTCCGGGCTGTACGCCGGGGACAATGGGAACAGCCAGCTTGCCGGCTAACTGCGGATAATAGTGCGCCAACTGCTGGCTGATCGTTTGCGAATTTGGGACGATGCAGAATGGCCTGGTCAATTCGCGCCGTTCAAGATACAGCTGCATCAGCACTCGTATCGACAGCAAGCGCCAGAACGGTTTTTCAAACACGCCGGCGAACGGCGGGCCGTGAAAGGTCGTGACGTGATGCATGTTGACGCGCTCGTGGCTATGGATCAGCCAGCCCGGATGCGGATGCGCCTTGAGCCAGCGCGCCGCACGCCAGCCAAAGCGCAACAGCGACAGCCAGCGCGGCCTCCACGCGATCTTGCCCAGCTCATATACCGCAATGCCTTCGGGTTTTTCGGCAAGGCAAACTTCGCACAACACCTCGACCTCATGCCCCAGGTTGTGCAACTCGCGCGTCAATTCCCAGACATAGCGCTCCATGCCGCCGACCGGCCCGTAGCGGCGCACCACATGCAATATTTTCATAAGTACTGGTCCACACCTTTGGCCGCACGGATATGGGTTGCCTGCAATACTTCCTGCAAAAGCCGCTGGTTTTCCGCCAGTTGTGAGCGGTCGTTTTCGCGATGCCAGAGATGGAAAACCGGCGCGGCAAAACGCGCCGACTTGTTGAATATGCCGGCGCGCAGCAGACGCACCACCAGGTCGGAATCTTCCAGCCCCCAGCCGGTATAGCTTTCGTCCAGGCCGTTCACCCGCAGCAAATCATCGCGCCATGCCGACAGGTTGCAGGTCTTCGCCCCCTGCCAGCGCTGCGGCAACTGTTTGCGCAACCAGCCCGGAACGGGCAGCCGCAGCAACGGCAGCAGGCGCTCGATCTGCCCGCGCCGGCGCGCCCGCAGCCAGTCGTGCAGAGCCCACAGATGAATCGGCAATTTGTCGCGCAATACCTGCTCGCTGAACGCCTGCGTCAGCATCAGGCGGTTGCCGGACAGGAACCAGCCGCGCTCCGCGAGCCTGCGGTGGCCGGCAACGAAATCCGGCGGCGGCACGCAGTCGCCATCGATGAAGATGATGTAGTCGGCCTGCGTCGCGGCCAGCGCGCGGTTGCGGATCGCGGCCGCGCGAAAGCCCAGATCTTCCTGCCATACATGCCGGATGGCGAACGGCGCGCGCGCCGCGTAACTTGTCACCAGCACAGCAGTCTCCTGCGTCGAGCCGTCGTCCGCCACGATCACCTCGAAATCCGCATCGGTCTGCTTCAGGCAACCTTCCAGCACTGCGGCCAGCGCATCGGGGCGGTTATAGGTGGTCACTACCAGAGCGATACGCATCATTTTTTTGCTTCGTTCAGCAGCATCAGCTTCAGGTAGCGGTAATAAGTGCCCTCGGCGTTGGATACCGCCAGCATGAAGCCTTCGCGCCCGTCGAGGAAACCGCCGCGCAGGATATAAGTGCGCAAGAAACTCCACAGGCCGCGCAGCACCGCGCCGCCCAGCGAGGCATTCCGCCCGCGCTGTTGCAGCATCGCCGCACCCGCCGACGAATAGTGGTTCACCTTGTGCAGCACTTCCTCGAAATTGTCGAAAGCGTAATGCAGCAACTCGCCGTCGAGCTGGCCGATTTGCCCTTCCACCAGCAGGCGCTCATGCACCAGATCGTCGGAAAAGTGCGCCGCATCGCGCCTGAACAGCCGCATGATGTAATCGGGATGCCAGCCGGAATGGCGCATGAAGCGTCCGCAATAACTGGACAAGCGCGAGACGCGATAGGCTGCACAGGCATCCTCCTCCTTGCGCAACACCGCCTCGATGGCGGCGCGCAATTCGGGCGTGACGCGCTCGTCGGCGTCGATGGAAAATACCCATTCGTTCGTCGCATAGCCCAGCGCGCGGTTTTTCTGCGCGCCGAACCCCGGCCAGTCATGCTTATAAACATGCGGCGTGAATTCACGCGCGATGGCGACGGTATCATCGCTGCTGCCGGAATCCACCACGATGATTTCGTCCGCCCATGCCACCGATTCGAGGCAGGCGCGGATATTCGCCGCCTCGTTCTTGGTGATGAGGATGACGGAAAGCTTCATCGGTTATGCGCTCCCTGCGATGGATGAGCCGATTTTAACGCCGCAAACAGCAGGCCGCTCATCCAGACGTAAAACCAGCCCTCCGCGTGGTCGATCAGGGTCGAGGAAACGGCGCTGGCCACCATGACCGACAGCACCATGCCGCGCGCCAGCATCTGTTCGCGCATCGTGGGAAGCCGCGCCGCCGCATGCCATTGCACCGCAAACAACGCCAGCAGCAACAGCAATCCGGCCAGGCCAAGCTGGGCCGCCACCATCAGGTATTCGTTGTGCGGGTTATGGGTGGCAAGCCGGCCGGTATCGCGCACCTGCTCGGCATAGGCCTGCCTGAAACCGCCGGTTCCCGCACCCAGCAGCGGACGCTGCCGCACGATTTCCAGCGTGTTGCGGTAGAACTCGATGCGCTGGCCAATCGAAGAGCCTGTGGTTGCAGCCACGTCGGGTTGCGCAGCGGAAAATTGATGGTAGGCCAGGGCCGCGCGCTGATGCAGGGAGCTGGAGGGCAGCGCATAGGCCAATGCGGCCAACACCGCGATTGCGGCCAAGGCGATGGCGACTCCTTTCCAGCGCAGCCAGACGATCCCGATGTAAATCAGCAATGCCAGCAACACCAGATGGCCGGTGCGCCCCTGCACCATGAACAGCACATTGAAGGCAGCCAGCAATGCCAGCGCCAACCAGATGCCGCGCCGGCGCGGCGTGGCGGCATAGCGCGCCTGAACCGCGCAGACAAAAGCGGTGAAGGCCATGAACAAATTATGGGTGATATGCAGCTTGAAAATAGTCGGGTTGGCGGCGCTGCCCCTGATGAACCCCCCTTGGGGCAGCAAGCCCAGCCACAGCAGATAAGACAAAACCAGGGTAAGCAGCATCGCGCCGATGAATCCGTACCATGCGCGGCGGCGCGTGCCGGCATCCTGAAACACGATGATCAGCAGCGGAATGAACATCAGCCGGGAAGCCTTGCCCAGACCGGTGAGCATGTCCTCCTGGTTGCCGATGCTGTAGGCGCAGCCGATCAGATAGAAAAAAAACAGCGCGATGGCCAGCCATGCCACCGGATTGGCGCGAATGGCGTCCGATTTGCCCCGGTAGCCTATAGTCAACAGACAAGCCAGCAGAATGAACAGCGCCAGCAGGCTGTCCAGCGCCACCGATATCGGGATCGAAAATCCCAGGGCGACCGCAGCCCAGCGGGCGATTATCTCAGCCCCGCGATTTACCGCGCCATAGCCGAGAGAGCCTGTCACTTCTCGGCGAAGGCGATGAGAAATTTGCGCAGCGAAGGCACCGCATCGCGCAGCATCGTCCCGGCAGATAAAAAGCGGCGCGCGCCCTCACGGTAACGGCGCCCCTTCAGATATGACACCCGAATATTCCGGAATCCGGCAGCCTCGAACAGCAGGCGCAACTCTGCGGCGGTGAATTCGCGGTTGTGCCGCACCGGGTAAAACGACATGCCCTTGTACAGGATCGGTTCGGCGCGCAGGAAGTGGGGTTCGTATTCGTTGGTAATATGCTTGCCGCGCAGCATGCGGCTGCGGTTGCGGAAGCTCACCGCATTGGGCACATCCACCTCCGCGATGCCGCCCGGGCGCAGCACCCGCCGGATATCCCGCATCAACGGCAAATGGGAATGGGTGAAATGTTCCAGCACCTGGCAACAGGTCACCGCATCGAAGGTGTCGTCGGCGAAGGGCAGCGGATCGACTTCCGCATTGCTGACCTGAAAATGGATCGGCCGGTTGCGGTATATCTCCGGGTAGTGTTCCGTCTGGTCGGTGAAATCCACGCCGTAGCACTCATGCCCCAACTCGTCGAGCACGGCCAGCAGCAGGCCGTGGCCGGAGCCCACGTCCAGCACCTTGCGGCAGCCGCGCAACCGGAAGGCGATATCGGCAAAGCGATCGACGCAGCCGGTGAATACCTCATCCTGAACCGGATTCGCCAGGTCATACAGCTTGCCTTCCCGCCGCCATGCAAGCATGCGCCGGAAGATTTCCTGCCTCGTAAGGGTATGTACCATATCGTTCATCGTATTCGACAGTCCCTATGAATTGTTGCCAGTGTAGCCGGATGGCGGCATCGAAGCATCCGGACCCGGCTGATACTCCGGCACCCAGTCCCGCAGCGCGGCGCGCACCTGTTCGTCGGGCATGGTGGTTGATTCGGTCCACTCCAGCAGTTTTTCCAGCCAGGCCGCATCGGCCTGCCGCGCCTGGGCGATACGCAGCTTGGGGTGCGGCGTGGTCAGGGTATGTTCACTATCCGCCAGCAATTCTTCGTAGAGTTTCTCGCCGGGGCGCAGGCCGGTGAACTCAATCTTGATTTCTTCTTCGGTAAAGCCGGACAGGCGGATCAGGTCTTTCGCCAGATCGACAATTCTCACCGGCTCGCCCATGTCGAGCACGAATATCTCGCCGCCCTGCCCCATCAGGCCGGCCTGCAACACCAGTTGGGCGGCTTCCGGGATCGACATGAAATAGCGGGTAATCTCGGGATGGGTGACGGTGATCGGCCCGCCTCTTGCGATCTGTTCGCGGAACTTCGGGATCACGCTGCCAGTGCTGCCCAGCACATTGCCGAAGCGCACCATCACGAAGCGGGTGCTGCCGGAAGGCTGCAATGCCTGGCACACCATTTCCGCGAGCCGCTTGGAGGCGCCCATCACGTTGGTCGGATTGACCGCCTTGTCGGTGGAGATCATTACGAATTTGCCGACCCCGTGCTGCTGCGCCGCGCGCGCCACCGTCCAGGTGCCCAGCACGTTGTTGCGGATTGCCTGCCAGGCATTGTGCTGCTCCATCAGCGGCACATGTTTGTAGGCTGCCGCATGGAACAGCGCCATCGGCTGATGCTGCCGCAGGACTTCATCGACCCGCGCCGCATCGCGCACATCGCCGACCAGGCAGACGAACTCCAATGCGGGGAACGCCTGTTGCAACTCCTGCTCGATGGTATACAGCGCAAATTCGCTCTGTTCGAACATCACCAGTCTGGCGGGGACAAAGCGCGCAATCTGGCGGCACAGTTCGGAGCCGATCGAGCCGCCCGCGCCGGTCACCATGACCACTTTTCCCGTCAGCAGTCCATGCAGCCCGGCATCATCCAGCTTCACCGGATCGCGCCCCAGCAAATCGTCCAGCTCAAGGGCGCGCAATTGCGATACCGCCACCTTGCCGCTCATCAGGTCGTCAAACGACGGCACGGTGAGCACCTTGACTTTTGCGGCGTTGCACAACTGGATCGCGCGTTTGCGCTGCTGGTGCGAACTGGACGGCATCGCGATGATCACCTGCGATACGCCGAGCCGTTCGGCCCATTCCGGCAGGCTGTCCAGCCCGCCCAGCACGCGGATGCCGTTCAATGTGCGCCCGTGGCGCCCGGCGTTGTCGTCGAGAAAACCGACCAGCCGCCAGTCGCTGCTCTTGGACAATTCTTTGGACAGGCTCGCCGCCGCATCGCCAGCGCCGAGCACCAGCACCGGCTCGCCGTTCAGCCTGATGCCGCCGTATAGCCCCTGCTCTTTCCATAGACGATAAATGAAACGGCTGCCGCCCATCAGCAAAATCAGCAGCAGCGGGTTGATGACCAGCACCGAACGCGGGATCACCAGGCCGAGGCGCAGCATCCAGAACAGCAGCGGAATTGCGGCGGCCGACAGCGCGACGGCCAGCACGATGCGGCGCAGATCGGCGGTGCTCGCGTAACGCCAGATGCCGCGGTACAGCCCGAAGCGCCAGAAGATCAGCATTTGCAGCGGCACGATCCAGAACAGGGTCTGGCGCAGTTCGGCGGCAAAACCGGCAGGGAGGTCGAAGTTGAAGCGCAGCAGGTAGGCGAGACTCCACGCCAGAGCCGCCGCAGCGGCATCGTGCAATACCGCCAGCGTGGTGCGCATATTTGACTTAAGCATCAGCAGCCTTCTTCTCCGTGGATTGATATTCCCGCCAGCACTTGTCTATCCATCCCATCAGCGCAAGATAAACCATACCCCAACCCAGCAACAGACAGCCCTGTGCCGTATGCGCCAAGCCGACCCCCCATAACGCCGATATGCCCGCCAGCAACATCAGTGCATATTCGGCGAGCGCGGTATTGCGGTGTCCCCAGCCCATCTGCACCAGACGCTGATAATAATGGCTGCGATGCGCCTGGGAGAGTCTTTCGCCGCGCCGCGCGCGCTTGAGCAGCGTCACGGTCGCGTCGGCCACAAACGGCGAAAATACCAGCAGCGGAAACCACAGCGGCCAATACCCGGTCTGCCAGCCCGACATGCCGAATACGGCAGCGAGAAAACCCAGCGGGATCGAACCGGCGTCGCCCATGAACACCCTGGCCGGATGAAAGTTATAAAACAGAAACCCCAATGCCGCCGCCGCAACCGAAAAGTTCAGCAGCGCAAACATCTCGTTCCCGCCGAGCCATGCGCCAATTCCGTAGCTGCCGAAGCCGAACCATGCCATGCCGCCCGCCAGCCCGTCCGAGCCGTCCATGAAATTATACAAATTGGCCATCCACACGATAAACAGCAACACCGGGATGAGCCACAGCAGCGGTACGCCCGCGCCTGATACCCATGCGCCCGCCACCGCAACCAGCGCGGCGAGAAAATGGCCGATCAGGCGTGTCCCGGCAGACAGGCCGCGCATATCATCCAGCAGCGACAGCGCGAACAAACCCAATACCGGCAACAAAATCCACCACGCCAAGAACGGCATCAGCAACGCCCAGCCGGACAGCACGCCCGCCATCAGCGCAATGCCGCCGACCCGCGGAACCGGCGTGCTGTGCAGTGAACGCTCGTTGGGAATATCGCGAACGATAGCGCCGGTTTTGCCCGTCATCAGAATAAACGTCAGCACCAGCGTCACCAGCGCGCTGACCAGCGGAGCGAAATACGTCATGCCATTTACCGGAAATCGAAGTGGCGCATTTTAGCATTCGATGGGTATGTGGGGAGTGGAGAGTAGGAAGTGGGGGTGCGATGACATGCAGGGGTTTCTAAGTTGCGCACCATCCTTTAAGATTCGCCATCGCTACGCGCCCTCGGACATTCCGCCACTCATGGCTCATCGCCTGCCCAATCCCGCCTTCCTCTCCAATCCCACTATCCTGCTGGTCAAGACATCGTCGCTGGGCGATGTGCTGCATAACCTGCCGGTGGTCAGCGACATCGCGCGCCATTATCCGGATGCGCAAATCGATTGGGTGGTGGAGGAAAGCTTTGCCGCGCTGCCCAAGCTGCACCCGGCGGTGCGCAACGTCATTCCGGTCGCGGTGCGGCGCTGGCGCGGCAAGCTGCTGAGCGCCACCGCCTGGCGCGAGATTGCGGCATTCCGCAGCACGCTGACGGCGCAACATTACGACATTGCGATCGACACGCAAGGCCTGTTCAAGAGCGCGCTGCTGATGCGCGGCGCACAGGGGCTGCGCTGCGGCTTCGACCGGCACAGCGCGCGCGAACCACTGGCGGCCAGCCTATACCAGCGGACTTTCCCGGTCGCGACCGGGCAGCACGCCGTCGAACGCAACCGCCAACTGGCAGCACAGGCGCTCGGTTATGCGCTGGAAGGGCGCGCCGATTACGGCATCCGTCCACCCGCCATCGACCGTCCAGCCTGGCTTGCAGAAGGACATTATGCCGTGCTGCTGCATGCCACCAGCCGCGCCGATAAATTATGGGGCGAGCCAAACTGGATCGCGCTGGGGCGTTACTTGCATGAGCAAAATATTCGCTGCGTCCTGCCGTGGGGCAGCGAGGCGGAGCAGGCGCGCAGCCTGCGTCTCGCCGATGCCATTCCCAATGCCCTTGTGCCGCCGCGCCTGAACCTGAACGAAGCGGCCGCCCTGCTCGGCGGCGCGCAGGCGGTGATCGGCGTGGACACCGGCCTCGCCCACCTCGCGGCTGCACTGCGCGTGCCGACCGTTGGCATCTACACTGCGACCGACCCGGCATTGACCGGCCTGTATGCCGGGCGATGCGCCGTCAATCTCGGCAACGCCGGCCATGCGCCGGATGTCGCCGCCGTCATCGATGCGCTGCAACAGGCGGCGGCATGCTGAACCCGAGATCGTTCTACACCTTTATGCTGTGGCTGCTGCTGCCGTATATCTTCCTGCGCCTGCTGTGGCGCGCGCGCAGGCAGCCGGAATACCTGCATCATATCGGCGAGCGTTTCGGTTTTTATCCCGTATCAAGCGGCAAGCCGGTCATCTGGCTGCACACCGTCTCGGTGGGCGAAACCCGCGCCGCGCAAAGCCTGATCGCCCGGCTGCGCGCCGCCTATCCGGATCACCGGATCCTGCTCACCCACACCACGCCGACCGGGCGCGCTGCCGGCGAGCAACTGTATGGTGACGGCGTGCAGCGCGTGTATCTGCCCTACGACTATCCGTTTGCGGTGAACCGGTTCCTGCGCCATTTCAAGCCGCAATTCGGCATCCTGATGGAAACGGAAATCTGGTTCAACCTGATCCATGCCTGCCGCGTAACCGGCGTGCCGCTACTGTTACTGAATGCGCGCCTGTCGGAAAAATCGGCGCGCGGTTATGCGCGCTTCGCGCGGCTGACCCGCGACGCGCTCGGCGAACTCGCCGCCGTCGCCGCGCAAACTGCCGACGCCGCCGCGCGCCTGTCCGTCCTCGGCGCAAAGGATGTTGCCGTGACCGGCAATCTCAAATTCGACATCGAGCCGCCGCCCGCGATGCTGGAACTGGGCAGGCGTTTGCATGAACAGTTCGGCGCGGCGCGCAGGGTGTTTCTCGCCGCCAGCACCCGCGACGGCGAGGAAGCGTTGCTGCTCGATGCGCTGCAGCAGGTGCATATCCCCGGCCTGCTGCTGGTGGTCGTGCCGCGCCATCCCCAGCGTTTTGCGGAGGTCGCGGCGCTGCTGGAACAGCGCGGCATTCCGTTCCGGCGCAGGAGCGAAATAGAGCGGCAAGGCGGCACAATCGCACAGGAAACCAGCGCGGTGCTGGGCGACAGCATGGGGGAGATGTTCGCCTATTACGCCGCCGCCGACCTCGCCTTCATCGGCGGCAGCCTGCTGCCCTACGGCGGACAGAACCTGATCGAGGCCTGCGCGGCCGGCACGCCGGTACTGGTCGGCCCCTATACCCATAATTTTGCCGAGGCGACAAGGCTGGCGGTCGCGGCCGGGGCGGCAATGCAGGTGCGGGATGGCGGCGGACTGGCCATGGAATTGCAGCGCCTGCTGGATAATCCGGAGGCTCTGCGCGAAATGCATAGTCGCTGCGCCGGGTTTGTGGAATCCAATCGCGGCGCGACCGACAAGTCGCTGCAGATCATCGCATCATTCAGCAAAAAATCCTTTTTGCGTTTATAATCCGCGCCCTCCGAGGGGTGCTGCAGCGGGTCTGGACAACCAGTCCCCCGTCAGGCTCGGAGCAGCGATTTCGTTCCAACGGCACCTGTTCATTAACTTTTATGAATGGAGTGCTTTATGAATGCCGCTTTCACCGATTACAAAGTCGCCGACCTGTCCCTCGCCGCCTGGGGGCGCAAGGAAATCGCCATCGCCGAAATCGAGATGCCCGGCCTGATGGCGATCCGCAAGGAATTTTCTGCTTCGCAACCGCTCAAGGGCGCGCGCATCACCGGCTCGCTGCACATGACCATCCAGACCGCCGTGCTGATCGAAACGCTGACGGCATTGGGTGCGGAAGTGCGCTGGGCATCGTGCAACATCTATTCCACCCAGGATCACGCCGCCGCCGCCATCGCCCAGGACGGCATCGCGGTGTTCGCCGTCAAGGGCGAGACGCTGACTGAATACTGGGACTACACCCACCGCATTTTCGAATGGCCGGACAACGGCTATTCGAACATGATCCTCGACGATGGCGGCGATGCGACGCTGCTGCTGCATCTGGGCGCGCGCGCCGAAAAGGACGCGGCGCTGCTGAACAATCCCGGCTCCGAAGAAGAGACCTGCCTGTTCGCATCGATCAAGGCCAAGCTGGCTGTAGACAAGACCTGGTATTCCACCCGCCTCGCCGCAATCAAGGGCGTAACCGAGGAAACCACCACCGGCGTGCACCGCCTCTACCAGATGCATGAGCGCGGCGAACTGAAGTTCCCGGCGATCAACGTCAACGACTCGGTCACCAAGTCCAAATTCGACAACCTGTACGGCTGCCGCGAATCGCTGGTGGATGGCATCAAACGCGCCACCGACGTGATGATCGCCGGCAAGATCGCCGTGATTATCGGCTATGGCGACGTGGGCAAAGGATGTGCACAAGCCATGCGCGCGCTGTCTGCGCAGGTCTGGGTGACCGAGATCGACCCGATCTGCGCGCTGCAGGCCGCGATGGAAGGCTATCGCGTGGTGACGATGGAATACGCCTGCGAACATGGTGACATCTTCGTCACCACCACCGGCAACTATCACGTGATCACCCACGAGCATATGAAGAAAATGAAGAACCAGGCCATCGTGTGCAACATCGGCCCCTTCGACAACGAGATCGATGTCGCGTCGCTCAAGCAATACAAGTGGGAAAACATCAAGCCGCAAGTGGATCATGTGATTTTCCCGCCGATGAACGGAAAACCGGAAAAGCGCATCCTGCTGCTGGCCGAAGGCCGTCTGGTAAATCTGGGCTGCGGCACCGGCCACCCGTCTTATGTGATGTCTTCCTCGTTCGCCAACCAGACCATCGCGCAGATCGAGTTGTTCACCCGCACCGAAAATTACCCTATCGGCGTGTACACTTTGCCCAAGCATCTGGACGAGAAGGTGGCGCGCTTGCAGCTGACCACGCTGAACGCGCAACTGAGCGAACTGACCGACCAGCAGGCCGCCTATATCGGCGTGCCGAAGGAAGGACCTTACAAGGCAGACCATTACCGCTACTAAAAGCAGGATTGAGGAGCGGGGATTGAGGAGCGAAAACCGAGCACTTCTCAATCCTCAATCCTCGATCCCCGATCCTGACCAAGGAGGCACATGCAACTCATCCTGATCTGGATACTCAACGCGCTGGCACTCATTGCTGTCGCCAATTTCGTTCCCGGCATCCATGTCGATGGTTTCGCTTCGGCGATGATCGCTGCGCTCTTCCTCGGCCTGGTCAACACGCTGATCCGTCCGCTATTGCTGCTGCTCACGCTGCCGGTCACGCTGCTCACGTTGGGGCTGTTTATTTTCGTCATCAACGGCCTGCTGTTCTGGTTCGTCGGATCGGTGTTGCGCGGCTTTGTCGTGGACGGCTTCTGGTACGGCGTGCTCGGCGCGGCCTTGTACAGTATTTTTTCGTGGGCGCTCAGCGCAGCTGCGATGCAGATCATGGGCAAACAAATCGTGAGGAAAGACCATGAATAAACCGCTTTTCAGCTTTGAATTCTTTCCGCCGCACACGCCGGAAGGAGTGGAAAAACTCGCCGCCACGCGCAAGCAACTGGCGGCGCTTCATCCGGAATTTTTCTCGGTCACCTTCGGCGCGGGTGGCTCCACGCAGGAGCGCAGCCTGGAAATCGTGCAGCAGATCAAGGCGGAGGGGCTTGAGGTTGCGCCGCACCTGTCCTGCATCGGCTCGACGCGCGAAAACATCCGCAGCATCCTGCAAACCTACCGGCAGCTCGGCATCCGGCGCATCGTCGCGCTGCGCGGCGACCTGCCCTCCGGCATGGCCACCACCGGCGAATTCCAGTATGCCAACGAGCTGGTGTCGTTCATCCGCGCGCAAACCGGCGAGCACTTCCACATCGAAGTGGCGGCCTACCCGGAAGTCCACCCGCAGGCCCGCTCGGCGCAAGACGACCTCGTCAACTTCAAGCGCAAGGCCGCGGCCGGGGCGAACTCGGCGATCACCCAGTATTTCTACAATGCCTACAGCTATTTCCATTTCGTCGACGAATGCCGCAAGATCGGCGTCACCCTTCCCATCGTGCCGGGCATCATGCCGATCGTAAAATTCGCGCAACTGGCGCGTTTCTCCGACACCTGCGGCGCGGAAATCCCGCGCTGGATACGCCGCACGCTGGAAGGCTACGGCGACGACAACGAATCGGTGCAGGCCTTCGGCCTCGACGTGGTCACCCAACTATGCGAGAAGCTGCTCGCGGGCGGCGCGCCGGGTCTGCACTTCTACACGCTGAACCAGGCCGGGCCGTCGCTGGAAATCTGGAAGCGGCTGGGGATTTGATGAACAGGTGGCGCGAAACACCGGCTCCTTCCCCCTTCTAGCGGGAAGGTAAACGTGAAACTCGCGTAGCGATTCGTTTGCCTCCTCGCCCGCTTGCGGGAGAGGATTGAGGAGAGGGAAACGGGCATGGAGAGTTTCATTGCCATGCCTGCTAGGTTGGGAGCCAGAACTTTGCTCCCGACTTCCACTCCTACCCCAGCTCCCCCTGCAATATTGCGGGAATTTACTCTTGGATTGAATCGTTGATGAAAGCACCCGAACTTCTCCTGCCCGCCGGCACGCTGGAAAAAATGCGCACCGCCTACGCCTTCGGCGCGGACGCGGTGTACGCCGGACAGCCGCGCTACAGCTTGCGCGCGCGCAACAACGAATTCCAGCTGGAAGAGCTGCACACCGGCATTCAGGAAGCGCATGCGCTCGGCAAAAAATTGTTCGTCGCCAGCAACCTGATGCCGCACAACGCCAAGGTGAAGACCTACATGGCGGACATGGAGCCGGTCATTGCGATGCGGCCGGATGCGCTGATCATGGCCGATCCCGGCCTGATTGCGATGGTGCGCGAGCGCTGGCCGGAGATGCCGGTTCATCTGTCGGTGCAGGCCAACACCGTCAACTACGCGGCGGTGAAATTCTGGCAATCGATGGGCCTCACGCGCGTGGTCCTGTCGCGCGAACTGTCGCTGGACGAGATCGAGGAGATCCGCCAGGAGTGCCCGGACATCGAACTGGAAGTGTTCATCCACGGCGCGCTGTGCATGGCCTATTCCGGGCGCTGCCTGCTGTCCGGCTACTTCAACCACCGCGACGCCAACCAGGGCACCTGCACCAACTCCTGCCGCTGGGA